>JAAXUD010000193.1 GCA_013336205.1 Lentimicrobium sp.
TCACATAAGTAATGACGATGGAGTCGTGAAATTTAGCACCCTGTTTACTGATGGTGGCATGAAGTTAAGGTTGATTTTTGTGCCGGCACTTACCAGCAAAGAAAAAATTATAGTACAACTCAACCAACCGGAAATGAACGTTCACATGAGCGATGGCAAAACGCAGGTAATCAAGAACCCTTATAAATTCTGAAAGCAGATTGTTAAACGAAAGCAAAACAGTTGAGGGACAAAGCATTTCCTGTCTCTTACCTGGTACTGGAAAACCTTCATGGAATTGAAATAGGGGAGGTACAATAAAAAACGATTGAAGGGACACGATACGTCGTGTCCCTTCAATCGTTTAATGCGTATAAGAATTTATTTTACAATAAACTGCCCTGATTCAAAGCGCTGGCTTCCGGCTTCCACAGAATAGTTATAAAGCCCGGAATGGTAATGTGCGGTTGGCATGGTAATCCTGTCTGCATTGCAATTGATGATGTGCTGATCAATCAGCCTTCCCTGCAGATCGCTAACCTTGATGGTTGCTGAATTAATGCCGGATGGCAGACTGTAAGGAATCGTCGTATGCTCAACTGCCGGATTCGGAAAGGGTAAATTTCTTTTTTCCGGGAGATTTGGACTTTCAGCAGAAACTAATTGTCCGGGAAGACTGTATATTTTTGTCTGAATTGTGTAAGGTGAAACAGTGTAATCATAACAATAAGCAACCAGTTTATAACCCAGACCCTCAAGATTGACAACTTCCAGGTACTGGCATCCGGGGATGGTCATTAATTCAGCCCCATTCTCTTTTACAACTTTTGCATTAAAAGTGTAGATCGCATTAACAGCATCATAAGAATAATAGACATAGCTTATACAAAGCGTATTGTCGGTGGTAAATAAATGCTCCGAAAGAAATTTCAAATCATAAAGATAATTGGATGCAGGAACACTAAGATTAAGCGTTTTCCATAAAGTGTGGTTAGTGTTGTAAATCCGGCATTGAGCCAGGCCAACATCCATCAGGTAAAATTTATAACCCGACGATTGAAGTTTTGCATAAGCCCCAGAATAGCTGTAGGTGTTTTCAGGTGTGATTTGCCCAAAAGCAAAGCCAGAGATGGTTAATAGCAGGCCAAGAAGCATGTTTCTCATATTGATCTAATTATGGATGTTAACAGGTGTTTTGTTAATTTGCAAATTTAGCAGGTCGCTGAGGTCATTAGTTATACTATTCCCGAATAATTGTGCAAGATTATCATGCAGCAAAGCAAACAGGCATTTTATATGGTATGTTTGCTGAATATTGTCATAGTAATTGATTATTCATGAACCAGGTATTGTCAGAAGAAATTGGAATTAACAGATTTACCGGTCGTCAGTTATTGCCAGATGTGCTTAAAGGTGTCGCGGTTTTGCTGATGATTCAGGTGCACCTGATGGAACTTTTTGCAACACAGGAACTCAACAGCAGCTTAATGGGCAAAATATCCTTGTTTCTTGGCGGGCCGCCTGCCGCTCCGGTTTTTATGGCTGTGATGGGGTATTTTATTGCAAAATCCACCTCCGGAACCATGTCGCTTATCATGCGTGGCATTAAGCTGATTGTGTATGGGTTTTTATTGAATATCGGTTTGAACCTTCATTTGCTTTACCATGTTTTCATTGGTGAACTGGTGCTTGATCCTTTGCCTTACCTTTTCGGGGTAGATATTCTTTTTCTTGCCGGACTGAGTATCATTGCCATTGCTTTGTTGCGTCCTGCTTTCCGTGAGAATCTCTTCCTGTGGCTATTGATTATGCTAATGGTGGCTTTTACAGCTTCTCAGTTACCCTCAGGAAATATTGGAAATGCCTGGGAAACCTATTTGCTGGCCTATTTCTATAAGGCAAGCTGGTGGTCATATTTTCCTTTACTTCCCTGGCTGGCTTATCCGCTTGCCGGATATTGCTTCAAACTTATCAGCGATAAATATTTCAATGTAGAGTTTTCAAATCGAAAGCTGGCTGTTTCTGCCTTACTGATACTTATTCCCGTTCTTTTATTCTTCCACTATGGATTTAATATAACCACTGATCTCCCTGCCTATTATCACCATTCTGTTTCCTATTTTCTCTGGGCTTTGTTTTTTCTCGGCATCTGGACAATCCTGTTTTATTTTTTAGTCAGATCCCAACCATCAAATCCTGTATTCAGTTATCTGCAATGGACAGGCCGCAATGTTACTGCATTTTATGTTTTTCAATGGCTGATTATCGGCAACCTGGCTACCGCTTTATATAAAAGCGTGACTCCTGGCTTTCTGGTCTTATGGTTTGTAGGTATAGTGCTGGCAACCAGCCTGCTGGTTTGGGCTTATATCCGGATAAAAAAGATGAAGCCGGATAATAGGTTGAGATAGAAAGATAACTTACTCCATTAGCGGTTGTTGCAGATAAATTGCTCTAAAAATCAAAAGGCCGCCCGGATTCACTAGCCGCCTTCTGATATTTTGTATATTATTCCCCGAAGAAAGATTATTACAGACATTGAGGAATACACTTATTTGCGGAGTAGATAGGAGGTTAAGGGTAAGTGCCTCACAAGATATATTCCGGGGATTGATCCTATATGACTGCTTGGGCAAATCTTTAAAAAAAACAGCAAAACATTTCCGCCGTATTTCAGGCGGCCAACCTTATCCTCAACCTCAGCCTCAGCCTCAACCTCAGCCTATACCTTAACCTTCGTTACACTAAAGGTCAATATTATTGTTTTATTACCCTGACGGCTTTGAAATTTTTTGCTTGTCTTATTCTGATGATGTAGATACCGGGAAGCAAATCATAGCCAAAGTCAACAGACTGTTTATTATTGACCACTGATTTTAAAATCAGCCGGTCTGCAATGTCATAAACAGTAAATTCCACTGGCTCATCTGAATCCGATTCAACCATCAGATTAAAATTATCGGTGCCTGGATTTGGCCAGACACTCACATCAAATGCCGTACTTTCTTCGCTGCTACCGGAGATATTCCCACTATCTTTCAATTTCCGTCGGTCGTGAGGTACACAAATAACTACTTCTTCTACTGAATAATTCCATGCTTCATCTCGGCAGAGAATCAAAATATGGTATTCACGACCTGTTCCTGAGCCCGACCTTTCAGCCCTGAGCAAGACATTGTGTTCATCAGTTATTTCCCAGTCAGGAGCACGGTCACCGTCTCCCAGTCCGTCTTCTGGTTCATTACTGTAAACATAAAGTTCGCAAAAAGTCATTCCGCATAAGTCGGATGTAGTGTAATCAATAGTAACCGGAACCATTCTGTGGTTGGGAGGCCAGAGTGGTTCAAAGTAATCACTGAGTCCGGAGATCAGCGGTGGTTCTGTATCAAATATATATACATCAAAGCCACAGGTGGCTGTATTTCCTTCTGCATTAGTCAGCATAAATGCATTCCAGGTGTTTCCAATGGGAAAAAATGACCCACTCGGCAAACCTTCAGTTTGTGTGATTACAATACCTTCACCTCCACAGTTGGGTGTTGGTATTGGGTCTGTATAGTAAACCAGGGCGCCGCACTCTCCATAGGAATTTCCGGAATAAATTGATTCAGGGCATTGAATACCAGGGTTATCGCAGGTAGTTGCAACAAAACTATATTCCCCGGTAATACAATTGAAATTCACATTGTAAGTGCCCTCCGGAACAGGGATGTTCGGATAATATTGATATGCCCAGCCACTTGGGAAGGAAAAGCCACCCCAATTCATATCCCAGGAATCCCCTTCCCTGAATTTAATTTCACCATCCGTGAAATATTGTTCTGTTAAAGTATAGTTTATCCCATCAGTTGTCTCCATGTCTATATCGTCATACCACCCGTTCAGTGCTGAGCCTATAATTCCTATATTCATGAATTCAAAGCTATAATCCCCGGTTGAAATATTAAATGAAACATGATATATTCCTGCGGTAACCGGAATGTCTTCCCCGTTAAGTATAGCATTGCCCGATGGGAAAGTTGAATTGCCCCAATAAACATCCCAATTGTCATCCTGCCTGAATTTTGCAGTTCCATCATTAAACAGGTAGCCCCGTAAGCTGTATACGATCCCATCATACGTTGACATATTAACATCAGGGCCATATTCAAAGTTCGGAGGGACTGCACTTCCTGTAATTCCGATAAAGGGGACACAATTATTGACGCAGGTAAATGTGTATTCTCCGGTTTCGCAGTTGAAAAACACATTATAATTTCCGGGATTAGGTATGACAATATCAGGGCCATCCTGATAACCAATACCATCAGGGAATGATTCATCTCCCCAGTTTATATTCCAAATGTCATCCTTCCTGAATTTTACCCGGCCATTCATTAATGGAAAGTCAAGAAGATAATAATTTACATTGTCTGTGGTAAGCATATCCACATCAACATCCCATCCGGTTATCGAGGTTCCCAATATTCCGATTGAAGGATCATAAGGTCCCATATCTTCCAGTATAATATTATCAAAATACATACTGATATCCGAAGTGCCCAGCTCAAAACTTAGTTTGTGGGAGGCAAATACACCGGCCGCTTTAAAGTCGAGGGTGATAGTCTGCCACTCAGTACTAGCAAACTGAATAAAACTGTCAAACCCGATTAAATTCACCCGGTTGCCTTCATTTTCACCCAGGAAGACAACAAAATCGCGCTCGGCATCTGCTCTAACGTCAAAAGTTAACCGGTAATTGTGATTTTTTAAAAGAGGAAAACCTAACTGCGCAAGTTGAATTTGATCGTAATAATTACTTGAACCCTGAATCCGGAAGTTACACACGCTATCAATGACTTCTGCATAAGCATAGGTGTCCCAGACAAAACTCCACCATACATTTGGAGGCGGCCAGTCATTCTGAGGGATAATTCCGGTGGTTGTACTGAAATCGCCGTCGGTTAAGATGTTCTGGGCATGGCCTGGCGGGGTTGCAAGCAGCATGATTCCCAGAATCAAAGAAGTCAGAATTTTTGTTTTCATAATACTTCAGGTTTATTATGTGAATAATAAGGTTCAACCTTTCAAGTCAATGCTAATAAACCGATTTTAACAGTAATAGAGCGCTTGCCGGAAGTGAACACCTGAGATATTAAGAATCAGCGTGTTGGAATAAAAACAACTTATAAAGTTACAAAAAAATCAGGAAAAAATCAAGTTTTATTGGTAGGAACATGATGAGAAAAGTATCTTTACTATAAGCCCCAACCTGTCTGAATTTTACAAAAAGACAGTCCTGTCTGAATGGCCCTGGCAGGCTGGTATGGTTCTTAAATTTGCCGGACTATTGATGAATCAAAAACTTTTGAAAATCATAAAATAAATACTGAAATAGAATCGCAGGCAGGCTCAGCCAACATCTAAAAATTCCATTGAGCAGCCACATCCCTTGTTTCGCTTGTTTTTTCTGGGTGCCTGTAATGTATAGCTAATTTAAAGCAGAGAAACATGCCATAAAGTCTTAACCTGAACAGGTTTATAAGGTTCAGATGAGCGAATCGCTTTACCTTACTTTTGCTACCGCTTAGTTTTGCAATGTTCTTTAGCAGGAAGTACCAGAGATTTTTCCAAAGTGGATAACTTTCGTAATAGAGGTGTATCCATGTTTTATAAAAATCCCGGGGTGACAATTTCGTGGGAATTGTAGCATGGGCAAAATCAAAAAAGTCATAGCTAAGGAATATTTTATCTTTAACTTCATTAAAATACTGTGTTCCCGGAATAGGTGTAAGTATAGGGAATATCGGACTTTTCAACTTATGAGCAGATACATAGTTTAAAAT
The DNA here is from genome assembly GCA_013336205.1 of Lentimicrobium sp. Taxonomy (GTDB): domain Bacteria; phylum Bacteroidota; class Bacteroidia; order Bacteroidales; family Lentimicrobiaceae; genus Lentimicrobium. Next base: position 5,805 of record JAAXUD010000193.1, read on the forward strand.
TCTGGTAAAATCTTCCTTTTCGAAACCTGGTTCAATAAGGAAGTGAGGACGGAACGGAATTCCAATACTGTTGAGTATTTCCGCGGCCCTGGCGTTGTTTGATTCTGTGTTCTTTTTGTTCAGTTCATTTAGCCGTGTGCTTTCAATTCCTTCGAAACCAACGCAAAGGTTGTCTAGTCCTATATCTTTCCATTCCTTCATGAGTTCCGGATAACGGATTATTGTATCGGAACGGCAAT
>JAAXUD010000713.1 GCA_013336205.1 Lentimicrobium sp.
CTCGCCCAGATCAATCTTCTCTTCTGCCATTTCGAGGTTGATCTGGCGTTGTCCATTCACCGGGACTTCCTGCTTCTGCATACCGACAAAAGAGAATACCAGCACTCCGTTTGGGGAGGCTGCAATATTATAAACACCGTCCAGGTTCGTAACGGTTCCCTTTGACGTTCCTTTTATCAGCACGGTTACTCCGGGAATAGGCTGCTTGTCAGTTGCGGAGGTGACTTTGCCACTGATTGGTATGTCCTGAGCCTTTAAAATACCGGTGAGCATAATAAACACCAGTAATAAAATGTAAGGTTTTTTCATACAATGTGTGTTTGGTTGGTTTGGTTTTGTTGGTAGGTTGGTTGTTATTTCATTTTTGTTATTGTAACTTTTACCGGACTGATATCAAGCCGGATATCGGATACGGAATATTCATCTTCTTCACGTGCATTCTCGAGGTAATATCCCTGACTTGCAGGCTTTTTGGTAAAGGTAAGTAAGAAAGCGTTTTCGTCGTCGGTGAAATTTAGATTTGAAACACGGTCGGTTCCCTTATTGTCGATAAGATTAATGGTAATTACATCGCGCAAGGTTGAACCATTGGCTGAAAGTATGCCGGCCTGGGCAGGGTGCTCCCGCTTGTAATATTCATTCCCCCTGGTTGCCTTCTTTCCTGCAGCAGGAATGAGTTCACCCGTTTTAACCAGGTAAGTATCACCGTTTTCAAGGTAACTGATTGCCAGGTTGCTGATATCAGGAAGACCTTTTACATAAGTTACTCCGGCGTCTGCTGCATTTATTACTGTTACCCCGGCAGCGCCGGCAACCTCTATCTTACGTTCTGATGCTGAATAGATCAGGGCTGTGTTCTCATCCACACCAAAAGCTATTTTAAACCTGTCTTTTGAGTTGATCAGTGCAACGATAAGCCGGCCGATTCTGGCTCTCTGATTGAAATGCTGATCTACGATTCCTTCCGGGAAAAAACCCATGCCTTTTGAAAGCAACAGCGCATCAGTTTCTTCATTTTCAGGCCCGTTATCTTTAATAATACCCAGTTGCAACGCGCCAAGGCTATTGCCATTCCCAATCATAATTTCGCTCATAATGGCCGCACCGGCGCTGCTGCCTCCGATAACACCTCCCTGGTTGTATACATCCCAGACAGCTTCGAGCACCGGAGTCGGCTTCCCATCAGGCAAGGTAAGCGCCAGCATGGTGCGCATCTGGTCGCCACCGGTAAACCAAACCCCGGTGCAGGCCTTAACCGTTCGGGCAAGTCTTTTATCGTTTGCATTCCCTGCCCATTTCGATTCATCCACATCTTTGGTGCTGTCATCATCCATCACCGAAATATTGATCAGGTGAATATTTTCCTCCTTCACACCATAAGAACGCAAGGTTTTACTGATACTGACCCACGACTGAACTGCGACACCACTTGCTGAAGGGATAACGGCAAAACTTGCTTTCTCAGGGCCTCCGGCAAGTTCAATCATTCTGGTGTATACATTCCTGTTATCCGGACTCAGTGCACCGCCAACAATCACCAGGTTCCCTTTTGGATTTTGACTGAAAATTATTCCGGAACAAAATAGCAGGGTCAGAATTAATACTGATTTTTTTCTCATTCGTGGTTATTTATTTTTTTATAAATCTGCCGGAAGCTATTGTCTGGTTGCTGCTATCTGTCAATCGGATAATGTAAATTCCGGGAGCAGATTCCTTCAGGTCGATACTGATTTCATTTCCGTTAATACGGGCGGTTTTCAGAACTTTTCCATCAATCCCCGTTATTGTCCATTCAGTTGCATTTGCTACCGATGAAAATGTGAGCACATCAACAACCGGATTTGGGTTAACCTGCATCCGGGGTATTGCAGCCTTTTGTATTCCGGCCGATGAAACATTGCCCATAATGAAAGGAGTGGTATAGTCGATCAGATCCAGCCTTAACTTCTCAAAACCGGCAATCATCCGGGGTGTACCTGAATTTCCGGTGCCTGTCTGCTGCGAAAAGCCTGCAAGCGCACCTTCGTTTGTCAGTACCATCACAGGCGCAGTTCCATATCCGGTAAGGGTGGCTTTGCCCTCAAGCGGTGAAAATTTCATATAATTGTGGTTGGTAAGCCAGATGCCATATTTCAGGGTATCGAGCGCCATCCCATAGGGAACCGCCGTAGCCGTATTCTCATAAATATCACTGTCAAGGAAAGTCTGCGGCATAATAATCGTGTGGCTCAGCAGCGCCAACCCCGGCGTAAAAGTTAATTCACCATACCAGGAAGCAAGTTCTGTAA
>JAAXUD010000194.1 GCA_013336205.1 Lentimicrobium sp.
ATTCAGGCACCAGTGGCTACAACTTTCTTACTGCGTTTAATTTATTTGACTATTGTCCGATTATTATCAACCATTCCAAATTTAAAACCATGAATAAGAGAAGCAGCATAAATTTCTTAATCACCTGTCTTGGGTTCATAATGCTGAACTTAACGGCACTGCCTCAGGCAAAGGCACAGGGAGCACTTGACCTGAAAAAAACAAAAACGATCAATGGTTTTCCAAAAATCATAGAATTTCAGCAAAAAAGAACCTCAGAGCCGATGTCGTTGCTGGGCGAAAATGTTTCCGCTATGAGACAGGGCCGTCTGCTGAAAGACGGAGTCGCTTCAGAAGCTTTCGAAGTTACTGTAATCAATACTGAGGCTGATTTGCCCGACGCCGTTGGTATTTCGGTTTTCCTGAAAAATGCATCGGTAGCCAATGGTGAATATGCACTAGAAATCAGAATTGCGAAAGAATGGTACAGAACAGACGTAAAAATCAGAGTGAATATTCAATCAGTTAACCAGAATAACCTTCAACTGGTAGTAAAACCAAAGGTAGCCCTGATTCCCCTGAAAGTTGACTTTGTAAAAATAAAAGACAGCAGGCTGGTATTAGTCAATACGGAAGCCAATATCAGGAGACAGAGAATCCAGGATGCCATCAATACCATTCCAAACCCACCTCAACCCGTGCTGAGCGATTGGTATCCGAAGACTGTTGGTGCCATTGGCGGAACTTTGGTAATCTCCGGTAAGAAACTGACTGAGATTCAATCACTTTCTATCGGAAAAACCGAGCTGAAGCTGATTGAACATCGTCCTTCCGCGACCCCCAGTTTCCCCGATCTGGCGATTTATGAACTGCCTGAGGAGGTAATTTCGGGAGATCTCTCCTACCGGTTTAACACGAAAGCAGGCCCTTCTTTTTCTGAAACTATTGAGAAGGCGTACAAAACCGTTGATCAGTTCAGCGCACAATGGCCCAAGACCAGAGCTACATTGGTTGATATTCAACCCATGCTGGAAGGCGGCGCCAATGCTGGATCTTCATCTTTGGATTTTGATTTGAACCAGGGTAGGATCGACGCCATGAGGCTCGCACAGTACACCTATCTGCTGGAGTATGTTCCGGGAAATACTTTTCGCAGCGGCGATATCTCTTTTGGCAATGCGAAATTTTTCAGAATTGGGAAAGGACTTGCTGCCAATCCGGTTTACAGGGTAGCCGATGCCTCCGGCAATACCGGATTTGAGGGAAACACCATAATGGTAGCATTCCAGGGATATGTAACAGATGTTTCTCCCGCAGCAACACTGGTGCCAAGGGATGTATCCTTTTCAATCTTCACAGAATCATACCTGAATACCCGTTCTGCTGAAAATGACGTTAAAAAAGTATCAACAGCTGCGTTACTGGAGTATAATCCGCTGAAGGAATATGTGATAAGCAATACGAGAGATGTTGAGCGCCTGTTCGATTTCAAACTTACCGAAAGCTGGGGAACTACTTCCGGGCAGTCGGCCAACATCGATGGCAGTGGTGCCGTGGCCGTTGGTGAAATTACGCTCGCCAATGATATTGCCTTCAGAATTGCCAGTGGACCGGTAGGCACAAAAGCTAAATGGGCATCCAGGCCCTTTACCATGCCCCACGGTTGGTTAATGTCTGAAGTTATTTGGGATGAAAAACGGGCATTCCCCGGCTCAACGCCCAAAGCCTTCTCCGTGGGCGGTTTGATAGGCAATATTGGGTCACTTGATCCCAACTTTGATTGCAGGCCTTATAAACAATACAATATTCCCAGGATAGGACCCACCCCTGCCACACCATGGACGAGCCCAACCGACTCAAGAACAATGAGATATCAGCTATCGCCCATCAACAATAACCCGGCAATACTGCCTATCTCCTACACCATGAACGATGGATTCGGTCCTCCCAGAAACGAAGCCTGCAACGTAAGGGGAAACAGTATTTTAACTGAAAACATGAGGGAACAACATGTTAAAGGCTCTCTTATTGGTCTTAAAGCAAATAACACCCTTGTGAATGACCACCGGGTTACCTTTATTCTTTCCAGCATCAAAGTGCTCGGGCCTTTTGGAAAAAATGTAATGGACGCTATAAATGCGGCAGATGTTGATAATGATGCCAGCACAACCTCTGTTACCATGATCCCTTCTCCCATTCCGCTGACAAAATCGGATGAATACAATGTCAGTGACGCGGTTACTTACCCCGAATTGGTTCCGGCTAAATAAATCATTGATAGCCAGGAAATAAAGAAGTCCTGCACTTCACATTTCCTGGCTATCTTTTTGCCTGAATCGACAATCTGATGACTGAAAACGAAGGAAAAGACACTTATTATTAAAAGGAAAAATGAAAAAGCAGCTCTGTTTAATCTTTATATTGACTTTTGCTTTCGGAAAATTAATGTCGCAATCCGAAACGGAACAGCCCTTAAAATTTGTGCCTAAGGAGCTGAATATTTCAAGCTCTGCAGTATTTGAGCTGATGGGAGTAACTCCTTCGCAAATCGCTAAGTCATCGGATGTAAAGGACTTCAAGGTTGACTGGTCGTTTAAATCGTGGCGACTGAATCCAAACATTGCCCTGCAGGGCCAACCCATATGGGAGCTTTTTTATAGCCGGAAATCTATTGAGAAGTATCAGAAAGCTTCATGGTTCGGCAGAACTATGGCCTCTCTGGATGTTTCGGTGGGAACCGTCCAAAATGAGCAGGGCGACAGAAGAATAGGATTTGGCGGGAAACTAAACCTGTATAAATCGAAAGACCCGATGCTACAACTTCGCTTTTTTGATGAAACCATTCGACGCTTTAATGAAGAGATCAGCACCAACAAGGCGCAGATCAAGGAGTTGAAGTCAATGTTGGATACAGTAAAGGATGTTGGCATGTACCGCACACTTTCGGCACAGCTTATCTCCCTTGAAAACGAGAGAAGTGACATCCTGTCGCGGCAACGTGACGAGGTAATCGGGCAATCAGCAGCTTTCTCCGAGTTGAACTGGAATACTTCTTTTATTGACATTGGCGGAGGAAGCATTTATACTTACAAAACAGATAGTGTAGGATCTCTTAAAAAGCTTAGCCTGAACCGCAATACAGGCTATTCCGGATGGGTTTCTGCAGGATTTGGCCTTGGCCGGAAGTGGCTGATCAGCGGATTGGCCAGAACATTGATTTATGACGAGCAAATAAATTTTACAACGCTCGACACACTGACACTTGAAGAGTTTTCCCGCGACACGGTTATCGGGAACAATCTGATAACTCTTGGCCTGAATATCCGGTATGGTTCGCCTTATTTTAATCTGTTCGTTGAGTACTATGCCGATTTGCGGATGACAAATGACAAATTTGACGTGGTCCAAAGCCCACCCGATATGCCACCAGGGCAGGTGGTAATCGGTGAAACCGTTTCGTGGAATGTGCAACCGGTCCACTCAATAACACTTGGTGGTGACTGGCGTATGGGCCGCAACGTGATGCTCAATTTTGGTTTACGAATGGAATTTGATGCCAAATGGAACAAACAGACTTTTATTCCGGTAACGACCCTGGTCTGCCTGATGCGATAATCAGAACACAATCTCTTTAAAAGGAGGAATCCTGCGCTCAGCTCATCACTTTAGACTTTAGACTTTTTACCTGTCTGCCTGGTTGCCCAAGCAATCAGGCAGGTTTTGATCTTCTGACTTTGAGCCCGCCTCCACTTCGTTACGTCGGGTAAACTTTGAACTTTGAGCTTTTTACTTTAGACTTTAGACTTTTTACTTTGAACTTCTCTCAAGTACCCCCTGATCCCCAACGATTTCGAGGCCGGTAATGTATGAGTTATCATGAAATAAAACATTACCCTTTTTATCCATAACGGTGAGTTTCAGCGTAGCATCAATACTTTCAGGTATGCGTCGGTCCATAGATCCTCCAACAGGAGCCTTTAACAATCCGGCACTTTTATGAACTGCCTCAATTTGATAGACTATTTTCTTATCATAAATCTGAATATGTAAGGTATCCAATCCTTGTTGATCCAGATCGAGTTGAGCATTGGTGTAGGTTGCAAACCTGCGAATTTCTCCATTGTAATAAAAGAAACCAAGAAATCCGGTAAACGATTTTCTCAGCCAGGGGATGTTGGCAACCGATAGCATAAATGATGCTTCGCTGTTGCTGAAGTTGTTGGATTGCATCCATATCCAGGCAGAAGGCATAGAACTGCCCCAGTCTTTTTCGATGTAGCCTTTACCTTCACTGAAATCAAGCGCCAGGCCGTTTTTCTCCAGCGTCCCATCCAGGCGGTGGTTGAGACTTACCACACCGTGATAGCATTGCATAAATGGCACAAAACGGTACCAGCCCATGATTCCCGGATTTAATATTCCCGCAGAAGGCAGCTCTGTTTGTTCCCTCATAAGCACCTCGCCGGATAAAGAAGTACTGTCATCACGGAGGTTAAGCACCAGCCTGTTGGCAGAAAAGTAATTCTCCCCGATGGTAACAGCAAATTTCTCCCTTGAAAAGGCAAATGCTTCTATTGGAAAAGTATAATAGAATGTTTCAGCCGTTTTACCATCAATTACCTGAATAAACGCATGCTGCTCACTTCCGTCGGAAGAAAGGGAAATGCCGGGTATTATGCTGAGAATTGATTGACCATCCGCCGACACCATTTTAAAGTACCAACCTTCAAAATATTTTTTCTTCTTTTTATTTCCCTGGAACATTTCGGGATTGCCTGCCTTTTTAGCACCATAGCCCGGAATGAATTTGTGTTCAGAAAATTTAACCTCACCGGGCAGCTGCTGGGCTGATACGGATTCAGGATTCCCAAAAAAAATGAGCAAAACAAGTAATACAGAAAACTGGAATAACTTCATACCGGCCTGCCTCAGGATTGGATGGAACAAAACATTGCATTCTTAATGGTAAACACACCAGACCTTTGGATTGTTTCAGGTTGTTTTTGGTTTCTGAAGCCTTTGCAAATCCGTGTTATTCATCACTCTTTATTCGTTCCTGATAGCTATCGGGATCGTCATTCGTCATTCAAAAGGAAGTTGGCAGTTGGCAATGAGCAGTTGGCAAAAATTTGTCATTCTTTATTTTTATCCTAAGCTCTTGCCGAAGGACGTCATTCGTAAATCGTAAATAATCATTCGTAATTTATTTCCTGGTTTTCGTCTTTTAACACCTAACAGATGGCCTTCGACGATGGTTCGGCGAAAGCTCACCAACCAGCTCAGGCACCAGAAGAAAACCTGTTAGGTGCATCTTACTTCATTCTTTTACTACTGATAACTATCACGATCATTCATAAATCGTAAATCGTAAATATTTATTCGAAATTCGTCATTCTGAATTCGTTCCCGATAGCTATCGGGATCGTCATTCGTCATTTTTACCCTGAGCGCAGTCGAAGGGCGTCATTCAAACTCACTGTTTATCATACTTCATCACATCCTCATTCACAAAGAGCAACTCAATCCCTGCCTGTTTGAACATCTCTTCCGACTCCTGTCCGCTGTGATATTTCATCTCGCACACGACTCTGACAATGCCGCAGTTGATAATGAGCATGGCACAGGTACGGCAGGGCGTCATCCGGCAATAAAGCGTAGCGCCTTCCAGGGCAATACCCAGCCGGGCAGCCTGGCAAATCGCATTCTGCTCGGCATGAACTGTGCGCACGCAATGGTTGGTCACATTGCCGTCGCCATGGGTCATCTGCTTGAACAGGTGTCCAACTTCATCGCAATGCGGCAATCCAATAGGCGAACCCACATAACCGGTAACCAGTATTTGCTTGTTGCGGGCGATCACACAGCCGCTCCGGCCCCGGTCGCAGGTAGCGCGTTTGGCAATGGTATTGGCCACTTCCATAAAGTATTCATCCCAGGTTGGGCGAATGTATTTTTTTTCTTCCATAGCTCACTTTTCTGATTAGCTGATTAGCTGATTAGCAAATTAGCTCATTAGCAGATTATTTAATTCAATTGTCTTTCATAGATCGGAAGAG
>JAAXUD010000195.1 GCA_013336205.1 Lentimicrobium sp.
TAGTGCAACTGCTGCTAACTATAGCAGTCTGTTGTGGACAAGTTCGGGAACCGGAACCTTCAATAATGCTACAGTCATCAATCCGGTTTATACACCGAGTGCTGCCGATATCAGCAATGGTTCTGTCGTGCTGACAATCACTGCCCAGTCAGGCAGTCCTTGCGGACCAGCTACCGATGCGATGATACTTACCATTTCTCAGCAGGCTTCGGTCAATGCAGGGGATGATGCAAGCATTTGTGAAGGTTCAAACTACACACTGTCAACTGCTTCTGCCACAAATGCAACACTGGTAGTCTGGAGTAGCAGTGGTAGTGGTACTTTCAACAATGTAAATCTGGTCAATGCAACCTATACACCGAGTGCTTCAGATATTCTGAACGGTTCAGTAATCCTCAGTCTGACAGCAGTTGCAGGTGCACCATGCGCCGGTGACGTTGATCAAATGGTTCTTACCATCAGCAAGCAGGCGATTGTAAGTGCTGGTCCCGATGCCTCCGTCTGTGAAGGTTCAAATCACCAGCTTAATCTGGCTACCGCTGAAAATGCAGTCAGCCTGCACTGGACAACTTCCGGATCAGGTACTTTCAACAATACAGCGATATTAAGCCCTGTTTACACACCAAGTGCTGCTGATATCGCCAATGGTATCGTCACATTGACACTTACTGCGCAATCGGCTGCTCCTTGCGGACCTGATTCAGATAGTATGATTCTTACCATTCTGCAACAGGCTTCGGCCAATGCAGGTGTTGATGCCACTATCTGTGAAGGTTCAGCGTATACTTTATCAACCGCTTCAGCTTCCAATGCTGAACTGGTAACCTGGAGCACCAGCGGAAGCGGATCATTCAACAATGTGAACCTGGTTAATGCCACTTACACACCAAGCGCTTCAGATATCCTGAATGGTTCAGTAGTACTGACCATGACGGCAACTTCAGCTGCGCCTTGCGAAGGCGATGTTGACCAGATGGTATTAACCATTGGCCAGGACGTGGTTGTAAATGCAGGAAGTGATGCTGCAATTTGCGAAGGCTCAACCTATACACTCAGTTCAGCTTCAGCAACCAATGCCGCAAGTCTGCTCTGGACTACAACAGGCTCAGGCTCATTTAATGATGCCACCATGCTGAATGCAGTTTACACACCAAGTCTTGCTGATGTGATTGCAGGTAATGTAACCCTCACGATAACAGGCCAGTCGGCTGCTCTCTGCCCACCGGTCAGCGATGAGATGGTACTTACTATTTCACGCCAGGCAACGGCTTCAGCAGGCGATGATGCTTCAATCTGTGAAGGTTCTGTTTACTTCCTTTCAGATGCAGCAGTTGCATTTGCTGAATCTGTAATGTGGACAACCAGCGGTACAGGCGCATTTAACAATCCTGAACTCGTAAATGCAACTTATACACCAAGCCAGTCAGATATCCTGAATGGAGCTGTAACACTCTACTTAACAGTGAATGGAGCTTCACCATGTGCCGGTTCAACAGATGAGATGGTACTTACCATTTCAAAACCAGCCAATGTTAGTGCCGGAGCCGATGTAACAATCTGTGAAAATGAAGTCTTCACCATCACCGGGGCAACTCAGATGAATGCTGTTTCATTCCAGTGGATAACTGCCGGCGATGGTACATTCAGCGACGCAACGATTTTAAACCCGGATTATACCCCTGGTTTAAATGATTTGATTGCCGGAAATGTTACCTTGACAATAACAGCGCAATCGGCTGAACCATGCGGAGTAAGCACCGACCAGATGAGACTGTTTATTTCACGACAAGCCACTGCTTTTGCAGGGGAGGATGTTTCAATCTGTCAGGGAGGAAGTTATACCCTGTCAGACGCTTCTGCAACCTATCAGGCTTCAATACTCTGGTCAACCAGCGGAACCGGATCATTCAACAATGTGAATGCTATGAATCCGGTTTATACGCCAAGTGCTGTTGATATCTTCGATGGTCAGGTAATTCTTACCATGGAGGCTGAATCAGTCGGTGGATGTTCATCTGCAATTGACCAGATAACACTTACCTTCGTTCAATTACCTACAGCTGAAGCAGGTCCCGATTTGTCGGTTTGTCAGGGCGATGAACTTACGATTCTGGCTGCCACCGCAACCAATTACACCGCCATAAGCTGGACACATAATGGAAGTGGGAATATACTGAATGGCAATACTCTGAATCCGGTTTATGTACCAGGTTCTTCAGAAACAGGATTGGTATTACTTACCATTACGGTTACCGGAGATGAAGCCTGTGGAAGTATAACAGTAACGGATCATATGGTATTAACCATTAATCCTGGAGTTATAGCAAATGCAGGTCCTGATCAGGTTATAGCGTTCAACACAACAACGATGCTGGAAGGATCAGCAATGGGCGGTTCAGGTGCTTATGCCTACAACTGGCAGCCGGCTTCTCTGCTTTCATATGAAAGCACAAGCAATCCGATTACCAATGTGCTTACCAACCATACGGAGTTTACTTTGCTGATAACCGATTTAATTTCAGGTTGCCAGGATTCAGACACTATGCAGGTAATGCTTGATGGCATCAACTATCCACCGGTTGCCGTAAATGATTTCGATACTACCGCTTATAATTCATCCACTGTAATAAATATTCTGGGGAATGATAGTGATCCTGAAAACGGAGCACTGACAATAAGCATCTGTGGAAATCCGCTGAACGGGCTTGTTTTACTTAACAGCAACAATACCATAACCTACACACCTTATGCCGGATTCTCAGGCGACGATAGCCTGTGTTACCAGATTTGCGATAAGGGAACCCCTGTTATGTGTGACAACGCAATGGTTTACATTCATGTTCTTCCTGAGCCTCAGATTGATGATCTGGTAATCTCAAACGGAGTATCACCTAATGAAGACGGAAATAACGATATCTGGAAGATTACAGGTATTGAAAACTTCTCCGACAATAGTGTGAAGATATTCAACCGTTGGGGTGACCTGATCTGGGAAGGTGAACACTACGATAACGACAATGTAGCCTGGGGTGCAACTAACAAGAATGGCGACCCGGTTCCTGATGGTACTTATTATTATGTCCTGGAAATCAAGGATATGAAAACGTTTACCGGATGGATTTTTGTAAGGAGCTCAAACTGATAACTGATAATAGACATTAAAAATTACAAGTCATGAAAAAGTTAACCGGCATTATTATCCTGTTATTCAGTCTTTCGGCTTACGCGCAGCAGGATCCGCTTTTCAGCCAGTACATGTTTAACAAACTGGTGTTAAATCCGGCCTATGCAGGAAGCAGGGAAATTCTAACCATCGATATGCTTGACCGCTATCAGTGGGTTGGTATAGATGGGGCGCCCCGAACCTTTACGGTCGGGGCCCACATGGCAACACGCAACAGAAAAGTAGGACTCGGTTTCTACGCCTACCGCGATGCTGTGGGTCCAACCGTTAACCAGGGGTTTATGGCCACCTATGCCTATCGGCTGTTATTGTCGGAGGGAAGCCTCTCATTTGGACTTCAGGCCGGGTTCAAGTACTTTGACTTCGACTGGACCCAAATGAATGTTGAAGATCCGGATTATGTGTTTAACCCGCAGGACATTCAGCGATTCACGCCAGATGCCAATTTTGGTATTTATTATCAAACAAACCGTTTCTTTGCCGGTCTTTCGTCCAAACAGTTGTTCCAGAATGAATACGGGCAGGCAAGGGTAGGAGAGGAAGTTACTTACACCAAGTTGCTGAGGCATTTTTATGGAATGGCTGGTTTCGCTGTTCCAATTGCCGAAAAAATCGTCTTACGTCCATCTGTATTGGCCAAGTTCGTAAAAAATGCCCCACTACAGGTAGACATCAATGCCAGTCTTCTGTTCGACAATATTTTTTGGATTGGCGTCTCCTATCGAACAGAAGAAGCTATTGTTTTTATGACGGAATTCAGGATTTCCGAAAAATTCAGAGTCGGTTATTCCTATGATGTATACCTGAATGCCTTGCAGCCTCACAATAGTGGTTCACATGAGATAAGGCTGGGAATCGATCTTGACCTCTATAAAGAAAGAATGCTTACCCCAAGGTTTTTCTTTTAAAATTCCTGACAGTAGCGCTTTTAACAGGATCCATGAATTCTTGATGAAATAAAATTTTGACCAAATGAAAACTCTAAAAATTGCAATTGCAGCCCTGTTCGTACTATACGGCTTTCATGCTTTTGCCCAGCTGAAGAAAGCCAATAAGCAATTTGAATTGTACAGGTATTCAAAAGCTATTCCATTGTTTGAGAAAGCTTCAAACAGCGATGATGAAAAAATACGCAGGGAAGCTACGCTCCGGCTTGCTGACTGCTACCGTTTTGTCAACAATGCTGCGGAAGCGCGTTCATGGTATCAGAAAGCCTCAGAATTTCCCAATCCTGAACCTATGACGTTTTTCTATCTCGGACAGGCTGCCCGTTCCTTACAGGATTACGAGCAGGCCCGAAATGCTTTCTTAAAGTTTGCCGAATTGGTGCCAGGTAATCCCCGGGGAAAACTCTATGCAGGGTTTTGTGACACGGTTAGTGGGTGGAAGGACCTGCCTCCTTCGGCCGAAGTAAAAAATGCCCTTAACCTCAACTCTCAGTATTCCGACTTTGGCCCAACCTTCTATCAGCAAGGAATTGTTTATGCTTCAGACAGAAATCCAAGTCTTTTAGAGAATGAGCGTTATCAGTGGACAAATTTCAATTACCTGGATCTGTATCAGTCAGAGCCAAAATACTACAAGGATTTTTGGGCAGATATGCAGCAACCAACCTCCATGTCGACAAAGTTCAACCAGTCTTTTCATGATGGTCCGGCTTCTTTTAACGGGGAAAACAGCATTTTCATCACCCGCACAGGTATTGATCCCGCAACGAAAAACGAATCAAAAATCCGCACTTATCTCCTTAAGATATATTACGCCAGACTAATAGATAAGAAAATTGAATATAAAGCATTTCCTTTCAACAACGACAAATATTCGGTGGGCCATCCGTCTGTTTCGGCTGACAGTACCACTATGATTTTTGTTTCCGATATGCCGGGCGGATCCGGTGAGTCTGACTTATATGTATCGCATCTCACCAATGGAGTGTGGGGTACACCTGTCAATCTGGGTGGTGAAATCAACAGCGTGGGCAGTGAAGTATTTCCCACCATTGCAAATGACAGCACCCTGTATTTTGCTTCCGATGGGCATCCAGGTTACGGAGGACTTGATCTTTTTGTATCAACGAAAGTAAACGGAAAATGGACTATACCTCAAAACCTGCTTGCTCCTATAAACTCATCGTATGATGATTTCTCATTAGCGATTACCGATGACCTTAAAACCGGGTTTTTCAGTAGCAACCGGCCTGGGGGCAAAGGAAATGACGATATTTATGCATTTAAGATGCAACTACCGCCAGCAATAGCAGCGAATCCAAAGCCATTATTGCTATCAGGGTTTGTCAAAGAGAAAAGCACCAGGCTTCCGTTGCCGGGAGCGGGTGTTTATGTGCTTAACACCAAAACCAACAAGGTGAAGATATTAATCTCCGATGTTACCGGCGCATATTCCATGCCTGCTGAAAAAGGCGTGCTCTATGTTGTTAAATCCGAAAAGCCAGACTATATGGACGATTGTCTCAGCTTCAGGATAGATGAGCAGCTGGAAACAGTAAATTATTCAGTTCCACGCGATTTGCTGCTGGATAAACTGGAGGTGAACAGGGTATTTGCAGTTGAAAATATTTACTACGATCTCGATAAATGGTTTATCCGCGAAGATGCCAAACCGGCCCTTGATAACCTTGCCGATATCATGAAGAAATACCCGATAACAGCGGAGCTTTCGTCACATACCGATTGCAGGGCATCGAATGCCTATAATGACGAACTTTCTCAGAAAAGAGCCGAATCAGCCGTCAGGTACATTATCCTTCAGGGCGTTGATCCATCCAGAATTATCGCGAAAGGTTATGGTGAAACCAAACTCATTAACCAGTGTGCCGACGGGATCGTTTGC
>JAAXUD010000714.1 GCA_013336205.1 Lentimicrobium sp.
AAACTTCTGGTTCTGTGTATTTCAGGGCCAGATCCTCAAGTTCGCTTTTAATGGCATATAAGCCCAACCGGTGCGCTACCGGGGCAAAGAAATAAATAGTTTCAGAAGCAATCTTAAGCCGTTTCTCCATGGGCATCGCATCAAGGGTGCGCATGTTATGCAAACGATCGGCAAGTTTAATAAGGATTACCCTGACATCATCAGACAATGTCAGAATCATCTTCCGAAAATTCTCGGCTTGCGGGGAAGCGGTAGTATGATCGAGTTGCTCTTTTATTTTAGTAAGGCCGTCGATGATCCGGGCAACTTTTTCACCAAACATACGCTTAATATCGTCGATGGTGTAGTTGGTATCTTCTACTACATCATGAAGCAAGGCACAAACGATGGAAGTTTCACCCAGGCCAACTTCACCTGCCACAATACGGGCAACTTCAATCGGGTGATAAACATAGGGCTCGCCACTTTTGCGGCGCATATCCTTATGGGCAGTAACCGCAAGATTAAAGGCTTTTCTAACCATCCGATGGCTGCGATCCTCTTTTCCTGAATTCCAGACATTCAGAAGCTCACGGTAACGTTTCAGAATCTCCCTGCGTTCCTGCTCCGGATTAATAATATACATGCAAAACCAGCTGATTAAGTATAAAAAAGCAAATAACAAATTTACGCAAATTACCAACGCAGGGTAAGCTTCGTTAACTATTCTTTTGGATATGTGTTACTGCTGCGAACTCGTTGAGCCATGTTCCGGTAAAATATCAGTTAAATAATGATCAGCCTGCAGATATTAATTTTACGGTATTGTTTTTGCTGCTTTTTAACGCTGTTCTATCAAAATTGTTTAATTTTGATAGGTGGATAGCGCTGCTAATTAACTTACTTTTCCCGACTGATGAACCTTTCTGTAATTAAATGTACATTTTCATTAAAATTTATACTGTTGGTGCTGGCTGTTTTTCCTTCACTTATGGTTAAGGCAACTCATCAGCGTGCAGGAGAAATAACCTACAGACATATTTCCGGCCTGACCTATGAAATTACCATTACCACTTATACCTATGCTCCCAGTGCTGCAGACCGCTGTGAACTTACCATTAACTGGGGTGATGGAGAAAGCAGCATTCTTTCCAGAACAAATGGACCCGGAGGACAAACACCCGCCGGAATATATTGTGAGCATACAGGCGAAAATATTTCAGCTGAAATCAGGCTTAACATATACAAAGGCGTTCATACCTACGCATCCTCTTCTACCTATCGCATCTGGCTTGAAGACCCCAACCGGAATCTAGGCATTCAAAACATCCCAAACTCAGTCGATGTTCCTTTATATATTGAAACCTTGCTGGTAATAAATCCTTTCCTGGGTGGAAACAGTTCTCCGGTTCTTCTACTCCCACCCATTGATAACGGGTGTATTGGGAATCCCTATATACATAATCCCGGAGCATTCGATCCAAATGGAGATAGTCTGGCTTTCAAACTGGTAAACTGTAAAGGTGCGGGTGGACTTGATATCCTTGGTTACAAGCTCCCCAGCGAAGTTGACACCGAAAACCCCGGAACATTCACCATTAACGAGTTAACCGGGGATATTATATGGGATGAACCAACGGTGCAGGGAGAGTATAATTTCGCTTTCATTATTGAAGAATACCGCGCAGGTGTGCGGATTGGCTATGTAACACGTGATATGCAGGTCAATATAATCGCTTGTGACAATACACCGCCACAGATAAATGTTGTACTGGACACCTGTGTGATTGCCGGCGATACACTTAACCTTTTTGTTGAAGCCAGTGATTCTGATAACGACAGAATTACCTTAACAGCTGATGGTGGCCCGCTATTATTGCCTGTTAGCCCTGCTATTTATGAACAGCCGGAAGATTCTGTGGGGCATGTCAGCCAGACACTGGTATGGCCGACTGTATGTGCCCATGTCAGAAAAAATGCCTACCAGATATTTTTCAAGGCAATCGACGATGGAAGTCCGGTAAATTTGTACGACCTGAAAACAGTGAATATTACAGTTATTGCCCCTCCGGTTTTAAACCCAACGGCGACTCCGCTTGGCAATAGTATGATATTGAACTGGGATAAGCATGAATGCGATGAGATAAAAGGGTACAGGATATACCGGCGTGCGGGTTCATCAGGATTTTTACCTGGTACCTGCCAGACAGGTGTTCCTCCTGAAACAGGGTACAGCCTGATTACGGAAACCGCGAATCCCGATTTTACTTCTTTCACAGATAACAACAATGGGCTGGGGCTGGTC
>JAAXUD010000196.1 GCA_013336205.1 Lentimicrobium sp.
GCCCCCAGGTAAAAGAACCGCCGTCGGCCTCATCGTGTCCTTTCAGGATTTCAAAAAGGGCAGTCATGGCCCTGGTATCTCTCGAAAGAAAAACAATCTTGTCGTCTTTCATCATGGTAAAGTTGACATCCCTGAACAACTTTGTGCCATTAATGCTCTTGGTCAGCCCTTTAACTTCCAGAATATTGTTGCCCGGTTCGCGTTCGGGGGTGAAAATAATACCAGGGTATTTACGGGTGGATGGCTTGATTTCTTCAATATTCAGCTTTTCAATCATTTTCTTGCGACTGGTGGTCTGCTTCGATTTGGAGGCATTGGCGCTGAAACGGGCAATAAATTCGAGTAATTCCTTCTTTCGGTCTTCTGCTTTTTTATTCTGAGTCTGCAATTGGCGGAGCGCCAGTTGACTCGATTCATACCAGAAAGTATAATTGCCGGGGAATAGCTGTACGCGGCTGAAATCGATATCCACTATGTGGGTACAGATTGAATCGAGGAAGTGCCTGTCGTGAGAAACAACCAGCACTGTATTGTCGAAATTTGAAAGATATCCCTCGAGCCAGTTTACGGTGTCAAGGTCAAGGTCGTTGGTTGGCTCATCGAGGAGCAGGTTATCCGGTTTACCAAAGAGTGCCTGGGCAAGCAGGACTTTAACTTTTTCCTTTCCTTCAAGTTCGCCCAGCAATTTTTCATGCAGATGTTCTTTGATACCGAGTCCGCTCAGCAGGCTGGCTGCTTCACTTTCGGCATTCCAGCCGTCCATTTCTGCAAATTGCTCTTCAAGTTCTGATGCCCGGTGACCATCGTTCTCGCTGAAGTCAGTTTTTGCATATAAGGTATCTTTCTCATTCATTACGGCCCAAAGTTTAGAATGGCCCATCAAAACAGTAGAAAGAACGGTGTAATTGTCAAATTCGGAGTGGTTCTGCCTCAGAACTGAGAGGCGTTCGCCGGGGCCCAGTGATACATTTCCTTTTGTATTGTCAATGTCACCCGACAACATTTTGAGGAAAGTAGATTTTCCTGCACCATTGGCTCCGATAATGCCATAGCAGTTGCCCGGGGTAAATTTCATATTTACATCCTGAAAAAGGATCCGTTTGCCAAATTGAATTCCCAGGTTTGAAACTGTAATCATTTAATTTTGTGTTTGTTGTAATTAAAAAGTTTTTCTTTAAACAGGGCTGCAAAGGTAGGCTTTTTTAGTTTGTAAACACTCCTTGATTTTAAGTATTAGTGGACGGTCATTTTGTGCGGTTTATTCCTCTCATTCATGACGGATATTTTTCCTGGATATTCGATTCAAATAAAAATAATTCAAGAGTATTTTTAGTCATGTGTTCATAATTAGTGGCTCATATTCAGTGATATAACAAATATATTTTGTATATTTAAGGTTTGTTTCTTAAAAAAGAACGGGTATTATGAGCACAGTGAAATCATTGCTGCTTGCGATACTGATTTCGTGGGCAGCAAATGGGGCTTTCGGAGCCCCCGTTTCAATTGAAACCGCCAGGAAAGTAGCCGGGAATTTTTTTTCTGAGGCTATAAGGATCCAAAGTGGATCAAAACCCAATAACCTGGCCTTCCAAAATTTTATCTGCATAGGTAATCAGCAACAGCCAATTATGTATGCTTTCAACATGCCCGGCAATGGGGGCTTTATAATTATTGCCGCCGATGATGCTTCTCCTCCTGTTTTATGTTATGCTTTTACAGGAAACTTTAATTCTGAATCAGCAGGTAGACCTGATGGCTTCAACCTTTTTATGGAATCGTGGGAAACCCAGCTTACTGAAGCCGCCATGTTGAGATCAGAACAGTCAAATGAAATCAGGGAGCTATGGAATGATTATTTGAGTGGAAATTTTAACTCATGGAACTCTGATGCGAATGTAGAGCCAATGCTCAGTTCAAAATGGGATCAGGGTTGCTGGTACAATGCCTTATGTCCTGCCGATGCCGGGGGTGAATGCGGCCATGTGCCTGTCGGATGCGGGCCAACTGCCATGGGACAGATTATGAGATACCATCAGTATCCGCAGCAAGGAACCGGTGAATATGGTTATACCCACCCCGAATATGGTTATTTGTCAGTGAATTTTGGTGCTGCTACCTATGACTGGAGTCAGATGCCCGATTTTGCAACTGAAACAAACTATGCTGAAATTGCCAAATTGCTTTATCATTGTGGAGTTGCCTCTCAGACAAATTATGGTCCGGACGGATCAGGTTCATATGAAGTCAGAGATATAATTGCTTATACTGAATACTTCGGTTATTCACCAAACACGGATCTTATTTTTAAGGTTAATTATACCAATGAACGTTGGTCTGAGATACTAAGAACCGAATTGGATCATAACCGACCGGTGCAATATACCGGGGCGCCCTGTGATTCCTGTCCGGGTCATGCATTTGTTTGTGATGGTTATCAGCAAAATGACTATTTTCATTTTAACTGGGGGTGGAGTGGTTATTATGATGGCTATTTCTATTTAGCTGACCTTACACCCGGCTCACATGATTTTACCCCACACCAGAAAGCAATTATCGGTATTGAACCGGATACCATACAGCATACTCCTCCATTGCACCTGGTAGCCAATGTAAATTTTTATGATGTATCTCTGCAATGGTCACCGCCTTCGGCCCAGCCCCTCGCAGAATGGCTGCATTACGATGGAGAATCCGTTGCTGCAATCCAGTTTACCGGAACTATTAATTATAAGGTTGCAATTCGCTTTGATACTGTCCAGCTAAAGGCTTATCAAGGGTTAAAACTTTCAAAAATCCGCGTTCTTGTCGGAAACAGTGAGGCTGATTATCGACTGAATGTATGGAAAGGGGAGAATGCTTCCTGCACTTTGCTTGACGAACCCATGACAGAAGAATTTACCCTTAAGTGGACCGATATATATGGGAATAGTGAGTTCTTATGGAATAATTTTATTCTGGAAGATCCGATATTGATTGATGCCAGTGAAGAGTTGTGGATTGGTTATACCTGCCTGCATTCTCCGGGAATAAAGCCCTCTGTTGCACATGATGAAGGACCGGCAGTCGCAGGTTATGGCGATTTACTGCACTTTGACGGAGATTATTGGCGTTCAATGCACATCACTTACCCCTCTACAAATTACAACTGGAATATTGAAGCCTTTGTTTCTGATGTTTATGGTAATACATTTCTTTTGCCTGCCAGAGTGGCCGGAATTGAAACGGAGCCGTATGGTAATTTAATAGATAATAATATCATTCAATCAGAAGAAAATTTCAGGGAACCAACACTGATTGGTTATAATGTCTTCAGAAACAATGAACAATTGAATTCTCAGTTGATAACACAATTGGTTTTTACTGATATTGGGGTTGAGCCCGGGACCTATAGTTACACTGTTCAGGCTGTTTACAATTCTGGTACATCAATACCATCGGGTGCTGCCACTGCTGTGGTTGAAGAGATTGTGTTAAATCCCCCTTTAGAATTGGAAGCCAATGCCATTGGTAATGATGTAAATTTGTCATGGTTCGAACCTTTACCTCCTCTTATGCAGGAATGGATTCACTATGATGATGGGTATAATCTCACATCCATTGGTCTTTCCGGGGGTGGTACCTTTTGGGCAGCTGTGCGTTTTACCCCTGCTCAGCTTATAGCCTTTTCAGGCATGTATTTATCACAAATCAGGTTAATTGCCTGTGCTCCTTCGGCTACTTATCAGCTTTTTATTGCAAAAGGGGCTAATGCTTCAACAGTTCTCTGCAATCAACCATTACCTGATCTGCAAACTGACCAATGGGATACAATTACGTTGAATGCGCCAATCCTGCTCGATATTTATCAGGATTTATGGGTTGGATATAAAATCATTAACCAACCAGCAAATGATTATGCGGGCGGGGTAGATAACGGCCCGGCAATCGCAGGTTATGGTGATTTGATAAGTGTTAACGGAACAGATTTTGTTTCGGTGTTTTCATTAAATCCTCAATTAAACTACAACTGGAACATTGAAGCTTTGTTGTCAAACTATCCGGATGCGAAGTGCCCGTTGTTTTTATTAAGTTCGGGAATCCCTCAATTGCAGGGTTTTAACCTTTACAGGAATAACATCAAAGTTAATGAAACACCCATAACCGATACTTCATATCTTGACGAAGGACTACCCGGTAATACCTATGAATATTGGGTAAAGGCGCTGTACAATGCCGGTGAATCAGGTCAGTCAAATGTTGTAACGGTTTCAATTCCCGTATCAGCCTTCAATATTTCTGATGTTGCTGATTTAAAACTTTACCCTGTTCCAGCAGATGAATTCCTTATGCTGGAGTGCTATCCTGAGTATAGTGAGGTGAGAATCCTGAGTATACCAGGACAAGCAGTTTATCGAAATAAAAGTTCCGGAAGCAAACTTAGAATTCCGGTTGAAAATCTTCTCCCAGGTGTTTATTTTTTGGAAATTACAACCAGCAATGGCCTTATAAACACTAAGGTTGTGATAAAATAAGCGGCGCACTTGTTTGTTCTAACTATCCGTGCCTTTCAGATATTTCAGGTTAGTTATAAGGCGGATTTTCTCAAACATATTGTGCTAACTGACAGGTAGTTTTATTTTGCCTGGAAGCAGTTTAAATTTTACTGAGTTGAGTGATTTAAACAAGTGGTAAATCTCTTTAAATCAGTAATTTAAATTTCGCATACACTACTCTTTCATTTTTATGCTTCATTGGCCGGTGTGTCATTGGGTGCGTTTGTCCGGGCAAAGCAGATTAAACAAACAGGCAAACAATAAGCCCGCCACATCGGTGGTGGCAGGTAGCAACATATTGATATTTGATATTTTACAAATCATTCCAAGGGCTAGCGTGATGGTGTTTCAGGCTTAATCTCTTATCCATTTTTTCCTGGCAATATGTAACTATTTATTTATCAATAGCAGGAACTAAACTATTAATATCCAATGCTTCCAGAAATCTGTTAAGACTGTACCCTGGTGAACCGAGTTTCAACCATTCTTCCTTTTCTTTGGTATATCGATTGGTATCGGTCAGGCGGTTAAAACTCAATATCTGAATGGCGGAGCGGGGAAGTTTTTTATTCCAGTATTCCGGATTTAGGCGAACAACCGGCTGCGGACCGGGTATCGGTGTGATTTTTAAAAATGGACTGCGTTCGTCGTAAGTATTGTTATAAGCCCAGCCATCGCGTTCGGCTTCAGAAAACCGGGCATATTCAGCTTCTATCATTCCCAGCATCATGTCCGATTGAATCTTATCAGGGTAGAGTTTCCAATATTCGATCAGCCATTCAGCAATTTCACGGAATTTAACTGGCAGGTAATAAGGTGGACGTTCAGGGTTGTATACAATGATAAGTTCGCTGGCATACCTGTCAATCCCATTGCCAAGTTCTTCCTTTTGTCCGGGAATATAGATACATTCACTGAGTTTGTCGCTAACACTTTTCCACTTTTCATAATTAAAGCCTTCTTTGGTTTTTTCGGTAGGTTTTGAAGCACCCAGGCTATAGTTTCCGCCAAAAACATGTTCCAGAGAGTTAACTATCACACTCCAGCTTGGTGGTTCAATTTTATACACCTTCGCCTGCCCTTTATCCATAAACCAGTCTCCGAAATCAAATCGTAGCCTGCTAGGAACACCATAAGCAAATTTATCAGGACAATTTCTGGTAAAAACATATACATAACAATTGAATCCTTTCTGGTTAGTAAATACCGGATTTTTGCGTACTAACTCTGTAATACCGAGAATTTTCTGATAATTGGCGGTAGTTTCAGTTTTCGTGAAACCACAATCGTAATGCGTGTAAACACCCCAATCGATCACTTCGAATGTGCCCGGATGATCGGTGATAAGCGGGTAATCCTGGGCCTTTGCAGATGAAAGAATCCAAACTGTACCAAGCAGTGTAATCAGAATTTTTTTCATAGTCAGGGTATTTAACATCAAAGCAATTTGTTTTAATAGCTGTTAAACTCAGTTTGCAAAGTTTAAC
>JAAXUD010000197.1 GCA_013336205.1 Lentimicrobium sp.
TTTTTTGCCGACAAATACTGTACTTCACTGCCAATCTGCTGATCCCACAATGCTTTCTGTTTATTGTAAAGACTGGTGGCAAATGAAAGTTGTGTTTTCACACTTTCAATCTGCTGCCTTAAAACACTGTTATCAATCTGGGCCATTACCTGACCTTTTCGCACAGCATCACCCTCCTTCACCAGAACAGAGGTTATTATACCGGCCATCTGAGCCGATACGGCTATATTATCTTCACCATCAACCTTTCCCTGTACTTCCAGGTAGTGGTTAAACTCAACCGGTTTCACTTCAGTTACAAGAACATCGGTCATTTTAAGTTCAGCGGCATTACCACTCAATTTAAGCTCATCTTCAATTGCCTTTATTTTGACATTAAGCTCATCTCTTTGTTTTTTCAGTGCAGTTAGTTCAGCTTGTTTGTCAACGGTATTTCCACAGGCAGCTGCAAAAATCACCAGCACTGCTAAAGCCAGTATCTTATTAATTGTCTTCATTTATTTTTGGAATTTGTGTTTCTGTTAAAGATTGTTGTTCAATTTGTCAAGTTTGTTTTTTGTGGTAATCAGGGTGTACACGGCTGTATAATAATCGCCTTGTGCCTGCAGATATTGATTCTGAACATTGGTAAGGTCCAGACTTGTCGATAAGCCTTCCTTATATTTAATGAGTGTTTTTTCATAAATCCGGCTCGTGAGTTCAATGTTTTTCTGGTTGTTCAGGTAATTTTCATAAGCAGTGGCCATCTCATTAAGCGCATTGTTGTAATCCAGCTTAAGTCCATTGGCAATATTGTCCTTGGTATTTACGATTTTATTCAGTTCAAGTTGACGCTGCTGAACCTTTACATTGCGCTGCCCACTAGAAAAAATGGGTATATTCATCGATAACTGGAATACATCTTTGGGCGCAAAATCAAAGGCAGGTTGATTAACCTTTTCCGAATGCCTGTAAACTGCCGCCAGGTTTGGCAGGTAAGTGCTTTTTTCCCGCTTAAGGCTTAAAATACCAAGTTTTTCCTGGGTTTGAAGAATCTGATAATTTATATTCTGATTGACATCAAAACTCTTTTCCAATACAGATTCCATCGTGATGCCACCAGCAATAAATCCCAGACTATCAGTCAGTATCAATTCATTTTCATAGGGCATTCCCAATTGAAATTTCATTAAATCCAGGGTTGTTTTAACCTGCCTGTTAATTGAATTGACAGAATTGGTTACATTTAACGTTGTTAGTTCTATCTGGTCAACATCGGTGTTCTCGATAAAACCCTGGTTGTACATCGCACGCATTTCCAGCAGTGTTTTATTCAGGTTGCCAAGTGATTGTTCGAGGGTTAATCTGGATTGCTCCAGAACCAACACCAGGCTATAGGTATTGGCCACCGCTTCTTTCAGATCAGTTTCAGTCTTTATCCTGCTTTGATCTGAGATCATATAAAACACTTTGGATGCCTGCAAACCCACGAGATATTCACCACTGAAGACCAATTGAGTAAGGGTAATATCAAGTGTGGTATTGTCTTTAACCCCCAGCTGAATCGGCGGAGAGGGCGTAAAACCAAGATAAACATCTCCATTGTTGATATTATCAGATGTGATTGGGATTCCTGATTCAAGATCGGTAGCCAGAAAAGTAGTTCCACCAAGGCTCAACTCAGGTACTGTAAACAAGTGTTGGTAATTTGCCTGGGCATTGAGCTGTGGGAGACCGATAGCTGTTGTTTCCCAAATCTTTTTCCTGGCGATTTCAAGGTCAATTACCGAATTTCTTGCATTGGCATTGTTCTGCAAAGCATATTCCTGTGCCTGCTTTAGACTGAGTGATAAAGTTTTCTTTGTTTCCTGTGCCATGGGTTGTACCTGCAGAACAAGCACAGGCATCAATGCCAGCAGGATTTTTATCAGATTGAATTTCATAGGGTTATTGAGTAATTTGTTTGTTAATTTGTTCTTCGTAGTAAGCAAGTCCAACCGGATTGGCAATGCCGCGTATGTGGTTATCAAACATCACCTGAAAAACTTTTTCAAAAGAAAAATCCACTGAAGAAAGAAATTCAGGATCATGTAAATCTATCAGCTTCTGAACATAAAGCCGGGAAACGAGACCAGCATCAAGATCGGTCCGGTATATCCCTTCTCCTATCCCTTGTTCCAGATTCTCTTTAATCTTGCGGTAAACATGGTCACGCTTGGCTTGCACAAAAGCCCTGTATAAAGCCGGATAGAATTTTTCGAGGTCAAAAGCAATGGAAGGATTCATTTCTTTAATTTCCTCGCTTACTTTTACACTAACCTGCAATAGAATGTCTATCGCGTTCCGGTCTGATTCATCTTTTGTAATACAGGCTTCACTACTATTAATCAAATGATTAAGCAGCTTTTCAATCAGGTCATTTTTATTTTCCACATATTGATAGAGGGTCTTCTTCGACATTCCCAACTCTTTGGCTATATCGTCCATTGAAATACTCCTTATACCGTATTTTCGGAATAAAGTACTTGTAGCTTTAAGGATTTGAGCCATTTTGTCATCCATGGGTAATGATTTTTTTTGCAAAGATATTAAATTTTGGAAACGAATTACCCTCTAAACGTTTCCCTGTATATTTTGTTCAATCGTGTAGTTTGAAAAGTACATTTATAAAATTACAAGTGCAAATGTATAATCAGGGGCATTTGCATGAAACTAATAATCGGCAGAAGCAGTAAATTACTGGGTGAAAGGGAGAAATTCAATGATGAATCGTTTAGTGAAAAATGCGAAAATTTTAATCCGCTGCCTTCTTTGTTTCCATTGCAATTTAATTTAAAGCGATTATTCTCTGAATCCAGGTCACTCAATTTAGTTTAAGCGGAATAGCCCTAAAATAAATAGAAAACAAAAAAGGCTGCCTTAGATAAGACAGCCTTAATTTCATTTTTTTATCCGTTATTTTAATTCAAAAGTGGATTGTCCGATTTCATAATCTTCAGAATAAACAGAAACCACATAAACACCTGCAGGCAAATCATCCTTCAATGATCTGTTAATCCAGTAAAGGCAGAGGTCAATGGCCTGATTCTGATAATTAACAGTCTCTTTGATTGAGTATTGCAATATTTCGCCTTTGTAGTTGAATGAATACTCGTCGCCTTTGCCACGAGCGATAATCGTTTTATCTGGTCGGGCTATTCTGACATACACATCTTTGCGGCCAGCCGATAATAAAGAATTTTCGCCAAGTGTAAAACAAACCTTTAATTTCTCAACCCGTTTTGCTTTATCTGTTGCACGCTCTTTATCTCCTGAACCGCGCACTCCAAGGCCGGTAATTTTATAGGCTTTTAAAACAGCGGCCATATTTACCTTTTCCGACAGGGCTTCCTTATCTTTTTGCAGTGAAGTGCTGCGTTGCTGTTCTTTCTGGTAACTCGACCTGATCTGCTCGTTTTCCTGCTTCAACTCGCGGTTAACGGTATAAAGAGAATCCATTTGTTTCAGGTAGCCTTGTGATATGCTTCTTAGTTTGTCGAGTTTTTTCTTAACCTTGTAAAACTCGTATTGTGTATCTAGCAATTTTCTGATTTCAACGGCATTGGCTTGAATAATACTGTCTTTGCCGGCAAGTGAATCAGAAAGTGAACCATACTCCAGTTTAATATTGTTGTGCTCCGTAATCAAAGAGTCCAGCTCATGTTGCAACTCTGTGCGTTGACCCTCTTTTTCTTCGAGCAAATTGGTAAGTCGCGTGCGGGTGGAGAGGTACAACCAGGCAAGTAAAGCCAGGCCGGCAATGAGAACAACCAACACTATAATCAGCGGGTTATTCCTGCGTTTTTTCTCCCCGTTGTTCGGATAACTGCTTATATTTTCCATTTCAGATATTTTTAATGATCAACCGGACCAACTGTCAGTATTGCCGTGTTTTTAATACATTTCTACTTCTGCAAAATTATTGCAATTTCAGGGAATAATACTAATTTTTCTTTATTTACTATTTCTATTACTATTGATTTACTATGAAATCTTATTTCTATGAACCATAAATAGTTAAATCCCTTTTCTGTTTAATAAAACAAGTCACTGTTTTACTGTTCCCAAACTATCGCGATCCCTGAAGCCGCCTTGAAAATTTGCTTTTGATGTAACCCAGGCTTTCTCCGGTTCAAAACAGGCGATTTGACATTGATTATTACCGTTTTATTACGGATTTTCGATTATTTAAAATCCTGAGGAATACCACGACATTGGATCAACCAATAAAACAACAAGGGGCGTAACCAGTTGGCCGCCCCTTGAAAATTTAACTGAATACCGTTTAATGTCCTCCGGCTCCTTCGGGCTGTTTGAATTTATCACCGGTTTTTTCAATAATCATCTCATAGTAAGACCTGTCATATCCCGGAAATTTAACGATCGGATTCTGATTATCCCCATCTTTCACTTTCACATTACCATCAAGGAATTTTGTAAACAGGTGGCGATATAATTCCTTCCATCTTTTAACAGTTGTATTGCCTTGATTTACTGAGTACTCCGTCAATAATTCGCGGGCTTTCTCAGGACTTGTTTTATACAATTCAGCAGCTTCTCTGTCCACCATCGGGGTGATAGAAACAAACTTATTTTCCAGCGCAGACTGCACCTTTTGAATATCCCCAATCATATCTTTATACCGGGTATATGCAAGGTTCGAAACCTGGTTGAATGCCCAGAAAGCCGAATTGTCCGAAAATTCCATCATCGAGCCATTGCCCACCGCATAGGTTTCCGGCACTGCGGTTATTCCGCAATACATGGGCACATATACAGTACTATAGGTGTCGTCAACGCTGAACCACAAAATTCCTCCGATTGGATCAGGCAGCCAGCTTCTCGACTGGGCAACAAATGAGAACCCGGTTTGCTGCGTTGAGATTGCCCTTTCGTGAAAATATCCAACACCGTCAACCTGCCAGGTCATCGGCCTCCAGCGAACAATCGACTGATATGGGCCCGCACCCACATCTTTGGTCATATCAAGTTCTGTTCCCTGATAATAATCGCGCATCATGTCAATAACATCCTGAACACTGAGTTTATGATCGGGTTTAATCCACAAAGGCATACGGTTTTTAAGGTCGTGTCCTTTGGCATATTCGACATATTTATCCATACCACTTCCAACCTTATTGAATCCGGCCCATACCCTGGCTTCGCAAAAACGGGCACCTCCAAAATCAACCGGAGCATAAATATCAGAGAAACTAAAATCCTTGTCCTCACCGGTATAAAATCCCTTATCACGTGCAAAAGTGATTACATCCGGGGCATAAATACAATTCTCAGGATCGTTCAATGGAAATGTTGTTATGCGGGCCTGGTTTGCGTGGCCTGAAATATAACCATCAGGAATACGCATGGCAACCCAGACTGCCCCTTTATTGTATGCTGTTTTACTTTTACCTTTTTTGTCCTTTACAATCCGGGGGGATCCTTTGCCAATCATTTCAAGAATCCATACTTCATTCGGGTCTGCAATGGAAAAAGATTCTCCCGAACTGTAGTATCCGTATTCGGCAACCAGTTCTCCCATAATCCTGATGGCTTCCCGGGCTGTTTTGGCCCGTTGCAGCGTGATGTACATCAGGCTGCCATAATCAATAATACCGGTAGTGTCAACCAGCCCATCTTTACCTCCATAGGTTGTTTCACCAATGGAAACCTGATGTTCATTCATGTTTCCAACAACAGAATAAGTATGACGCGCCTGTTTGATCTTACCTAAATATTTGCCGGTATCCCATTCGTAAACATCAACCATAGTTCCTTCAGGATAGTCAGCTGCAGGCCTGTAATACAGTTCCCCATATAAAACATGCGAGTCGGCAGCATAGGTTATCATGGTTGAACCGTCAGTCGTTGCACCTTTGGTGACTAAAAAATTGGTGCAAGCCTCAACACTGGCAATATTCAGCAGTATCACAGCAGAAACGGCAATTAGATTTTTAAAATTTTGCATAGGAAAAATACTTTATTTATTTG
>JAAXUD010000198.1 GCA_013336205.1 Lentimicrobium sp.
ATCGGGGCGGCCATTGAGATGATATTTAAGTTCCACTGAAGGAGAATATATATTAAATCCGCGGTTGGGTCGTTCAAAGCCTCCGTTTGAGAAATGAATGAAACTCAGGCCTGCGCCCAGGTCAAGATTTTTGGATATTTGGTAAAAGGCATTTATTCCTATGTTCAGATGGACTGTCAAACCGCCACCTACAACTATATTCCTGGGATTGTTTATTGAATCATAGTGTTTCCAGTTGCTTGCAATTCCAAACTGAAATTCAGAATATAATTCCAGTTTATTCCATCGCTTAACCGGTATTCCCAAAATCCCAAATACTGAAACCGGGTAGCCGACTTCCTCTGGATTATAAAAATTACCGATTGTCAGGCCCACTCCATAATACGGGACATGATATATTTTTTGCCAATTGGTATAACCAGGATTTTGCCACAGCATCTTTACCGTATATGCCTGGTATTTTTGCATGGGTTTACCAAGTAAATTATCGCCTTTAACAAAGTCTGTTGTCGGTAATATGTTCCCGTACTGGTAATTGGCTGAAATGCTACGATAACTTGTTTGTTTTATACTGAGTGAATCTGCCTGCGAAAATCCGTTCAGGGTTAAAAGGATTAAAACACCTGTTATCAGGACAATCGATTTTTTAACATGTGATTGAAAAGAATAAATCCTCCCAGATCTCCGGATGGCAACAAATACGGTTGTAAATAAATTGTTTGGATTTTGCTTGGTGCTCATGTTGTTGGTTTTTTTGATGCAAAAGTATGTCCGGTTTCCGGCCCGGGTGTTCTGGTTTATAATCAGGAACCAATTTGCCTGAAAATACATATTCAACTGATATTAAAGTTATTACACACGCCTTAAAGTTCAAACTTATAAACCCGGACTTAATTTCGTAAAATGCACAGGCATTGGTATCGGAATATTGATTTTCTGCCGCGGCGGGTAAAATGCTGCATTAAATTGTGCTTAGTACTATTCCCCTGCTGAGGTCTGATCATACATTCAGCTTTTTGATTTTACCAGGAAAAAATGGACAAGAAAGTAAGCTGCCAGCGACATTGGAATGCCCAGCACCAGACCTCCGAGCAGCAGGGATGAAAAAATTTCCCAGCTACCGAACAAGGTTGAAAAAACCCATGCAACATTCAACCGTGAAGGGAAGGACAGGTTGGTTTCTGCACCGGTGATCCTTTGGCCCAGCCCATAGGCAAGGCCATAAAAGAGCGGGGCAGTCAGTATATTGATATGGTAAACCCCAACAACCGAAGCCAGCCGGCTCCACCTGAAAAAGGTCGTTAGTCCCAAAGCGATGAATACCTTGGTTCCGATAAAAGGGGTAGTACCAAGAAAAACGCCAAGCGCATAGCCTCTCGAAACCATTTGAGGAGCAGCCTCAATAGCCAGAAGTTTTGACTTTATTTTGGTGAATGGATTCATGTATTATCCTTTTATCGGATTTTTTGCGAAAGCTCTTTCATTGAGGCCAGCGTATCGATAAGGTTGCGCTGAATGATCGGATCAGTTGCCCACCTGGGATATTTTGGCTGCTGTTCCGAATAGATGGTATATACCACCCGGCATCCCGAGTTACCCACAGTGGTGATGGTCCAGCTTCCGCAGAGATGCGATATACGTTCTACACCTGTTCTCTCAGGCAAATAATCAGGGGCACCACTCATGGTCAGCATAAATTTCCTGCCATTTTCTGATTGCACGCACCGGTACCTGATGATGCAATCCTGATTGTTCAAAGGCCAGGGTATATCGTACTGAATATAAGTAAACCAATCGTTTTCATTCAGTCTGCGAAGGGTCGAAAACTCCCTGACACTCTGCATCCAGGATTTTGCATATTGCTCATCTGTTATAACCTTCAATACAGTGGATGCTCCGGCATTAACCATAAACTCGGCTTTTAATTCACGGGTCTTGCGATTACCGGAAAGGGTGATCTCCCTGCCTGACAGGCAAATACTTTTCTCCTTTTTAATTAAAGTATACGCTGTTGTGGGGGTAGGGCTGTTGGCAGAATTAATCATTACGGATGAAGCCGCTATGATCATGGACAAAAATGTTGTGTTCATTGCTGACGTTATTTGGATATTTGTTGACGATTATTGGAGAAATAGGCTATTGCATCGAGTATGGCAGCATCAGTTGCCCTGAAGTTGACACCCAGCAATTCAACTGCTTTTTTATTGGAGTAGAAATTATTGATGCACAATATTTTCATATTGGTCGAACTCAGACTGCACTTAATGCCCAGGCATCTTATTAAATCTCCTACCTGCCCGAGAATCAGGAGAACCTGTCTGGGGATGCGGATCATGAGGTTTTTTTGCCCCGTGAGCCGGTTAAGTTTCTGAAAAAAGTCATGATAGGTCAAATTTTCACCTGCAATAATGAACCGCTCCCCATTCCTTCCGGGCAGCATGCATTGATGTATTGCCGCGACCACATCTTTTACATGTACAAAGTTTTTCCCACCAGGGGGATAGAAAAGTATCCGTTTCTTCCATCCCATCAGGATGATTTTACCGGAACTGGGTTTGGAATCCAGGGCCCCCAGCATGAATGTCGGATTTATGATTACGACATCGGTCTGAGAGCTGTTCTGAAGCAAATATGTCTCGGCTTCAATCTTCGATTTTGCATAGAATGATTTATCAAACGGACTTCTGACGGGCAGGGATTCACTCCCCGGAGCATCAGCCGATCCATAACCCAGGGTGTTTGCAGAACTGACGAAGATGAATTTTTTAACCTGACAATGAACTGCCGTAAGATAAAGCATCACAGTACCCTTGTAGTTCACTTCCGCGTAATCCTGATACCTGATCAGATTTTGCCGGGTTTCAGCGGCAGCATGGATCACCACATCCACTCCCTGCAGATACTCCGTCAGGTCGCTGAAAAGACTACCTTCAACCAGCGTAAGGCCGGGATTCACAGGTCCTTTGTACGACCTTTTATTTCGCACCAATCCGATCACCCGGTATCCGTTATCTGTCAGAGATTGAACAAGATTGGCCCCCAGCAATCCGGTAATTCCGGTTACGAACACTGTTTTCATCCGTAGATCTCCCTTTTTATTGCACGTGTCATCAACGGCAGTTTTATCCAGATGGGAATGAGGCTTAGTACCAGCCAACTGAATGGATTCAACATAATAACAGAATCCTTCCGGAACATGCCGTTTATGGATTTCTCTGCTACCTCCTTCGGTTCGAGCAGGGTTAATTTACCCAGTTTACCTTGTTTTTCAACCCTTTCGGTAATCTCAGGGTTGGTTTTCATGGCCCCGGGATTTACTACACTTACAAAAACACTTGTTCCTCTCAATTCAGCATTTAATCCCCTTGAAAAGGAATGAATAAAAGTTTTGGAAGCCGGATATACTGTTTTATAGCCAATTGGCGAGAATGCAGCCATGCTTGAAACATTGAGAATGTATGATTGCGACTGCCGGAGCAGGTTTGGCATTAACTGATGCGTGAGCAGGGATGTAGCCGTTACATTAACCTGAATAATTGTGTTGATGTATTCAGGGCTGGCCTCCTGAAACTTCCGGGAACCGCCGGTTCCGGCATTATTAATCAGCATGGTTACTTCATGATCCCGGTTCACCCAACTGGCGAGTTCCAGTACATTTTTCCCGACCGAGAGATCAGTCTCATAACAGACCGCATCTATTGAAAAGGTGCGGGCAATCTCCCGGGATAGCTCTTTCAGATTTTCTCCGGGGAGACTTACCATGATTAAGTTAATTCCTCTTTTTGCAAGTTCATAAGAGAAGGCCTTGCCTAATCCCTGTCCTGCACCTGTGACAAGGGCATACTTTTTCATTTTTGATTCCATCACTATGCATTTTGTTTATGCCACAAAAGTATGCAGGCCTGAAACGGCAAACGTTCAGGTTTATGAAATGGAACCACAAGGTGGCTCTATAATTAAATATCTGATTTACATTATATTATAATCGTGCAAGGTACAAGATTATAATGTTGAACCACTTTTCTTGAACCCGGAAGGGGTTAGTCCTGTTATTTTTTTGAAAGTGTTATTGAAAGAGGTCTTGGAATTGAATCCCGATTCGAAAGCAATACCCAGAATTGATAATTTATCCATTTCTTCTTTTAAAAGCAGTTCCTTGGCTTTTTCGACCCGGTAAGTATTGATATACTGAAAAAAATTTTCGTTAAAACCTGTATTAATAATATAGGATAGTTGATGCGGCGTCATATTGATTAATTCAGCCAGTTTGATTAAGTTCAATTCACTGTCAAGGTATGGCTTCTCAACCTTCATTAGTTCACTGAGTTTCGATTTGAATTTTATCAGATCACTGTCCGGAACAATTTTCCTCTTCAATTCACCTGATTTCTCCTCATCATTAATTGAAATAATTTCCTTCCTGAGGTTTTCATCCAGCGGGAAAATTTCCTTTTGCTTCATTGAGTTATAGGCAATAAAGAAGATTATAACCAGCAGAAAACAGTTTATAAAAACATTCAGCGGCAATGAGATAAAAAAGACATTGTACAAAGTCACTACGATGCTCAGAAGTAATATAGCGGAGATAATGTATTCCAGCCAGCTGAGGTCAATTTCAACTGTATTTGATGCAAATGCCAGGATTTTCTTTTGATGTTTCCTGATTTTGAGGAATGATAAAAAGGTGTATAATATTACCTGTAACAGAATAAGGACTAACAGGACAATCTGAGCTAATTTTTGATTTTGCGCACCCTGCATTTGCGGCATAAGCAGAATAATTAAATACATTGCCGGCAGAATAAGGTACTTTAAGTCAGCTATCCGGAATCTGTAATTCGGATTTGTAAAAAAAACGATGCTAAAAAAAAATACGATAGGGGTGAAAAACTGAATAAAATGAACCGGCACTGAAAGATTTTGAATTGTTTCGTAACTGCCGGTGTATTGTGCAATTTCATCCAACCAGAATGTTGACCATAAAAGCAGGAAAGCACCAAACCAGTAATTTGCCTTCTTGTTTACTTTCAATGGGTTAACAGCAGTAAGAAACGAAATCAGTATAAGTGATCCGTAAATTAAGATCACTACAAAAGTGTTAAGACCGCTTGTTATCATATATCCGTCTAAGCCTGTTTGTTTACCTGTTTTAAATTTAATAAATTGATCTGACAAAACCATAAAGGTGAAAACCTGCGCTGCATAGCCTCAGAAGCATATTGTGGCATCGGAATCGATTTCATTGAATGACGAAAAATTTATCGCAGAGCATCGAAGAATCCAACACAACCAAACCCAGCGTGATTCCGGAGTTACAAACGCTTTCGCATTGTTGTCCGGACTCTTTGTAAGGTTTTGCTGTTTTGAACGCACTTTGAGCTATTTTTTTGGATACTTATTCCTGAACTTACCGCCAAAGGCTTCAGTTCCCCCGTTACTTGCGACCCACCTCATCAGCCCAGTTGCCCCTGAAAATTATTTCCTGGTCGTGGATGCGGAAGACAAACTTCCCATATTGGACCGAAATCCCTGCCGATGCATTTACAATCCAGCAATTATCAGGTATGGTGAAGAAATTTTCGGAGGTAATCATTTTTTTATCCGACTGGTCTTTGATTGAAACGGATGCCTGTGGCCCGACTTCCCATCCAAGATGCGTATTATAGCTTATCTTAAGGTCTCCCAGTAATTTGAAATTTTCATTGGTTTCAATTTTAGTTTTTACACTGGCGATTTTACCTTCATTCAGATCTTTTCCCGGAGTAACCTCAATGGTAAGTTTGGGCAATTCGAATGCTGTTTTTGAAGCCAGTATCTGAATGGATTCGTTTTTAATGATCTTATTGTCTTTATTGTAAAATTCAAAAGCAAGCTCCATATCTTCTATGCCAGCCGGATCAATCATGATTTGATCGGCAAAATAACCTTCATCGCTTATGTTCTTCGAATAGATGACTTTATCAAGATATTTTACCGTCACTTTTTTTATATCCTTGTCATTGTATAGTT
>JAAXUD010000715.1 GCA_013336205.1 Lentimicrobium sp.
CGACCGTGCTTACTATACCGGTTATCTCGGGCCTGTCGGTAACGGGGCCGCCAACCTGTTTGTAAATCTTCGGTGCACCCGGATTATCAAAGACAACGCGCTTGTATATGTTGGCGGTGGTCTTACTGCCGACTCAATGCCTCAGGCAGAGTGGGATGAAACAGTACTTAAAAGCAGCACTATGTTGTCTGCAATCGAAAAAATGCGGAATTTAGCAGACTGATAGCATAAAAAATGAACACAGGGAAAGAGCAGATTGCCTTACTGGCAGCGCTGATGATTGAAAAAGGTATTAGCTACGCGGTAGTCTCTCCCGGTTCGCGGAATGCGCCGGCCATTATCATGTTTGCCCAGCATAAAAAGATTAACCTGATCAGTGTTGCTGATGAAAGAAGTGCCGGATTTTTTGCACTTGGAATAGGTGTTAAAACCCGCAAACCGGTTGCCTTGTTGTGCACTTCCGGAAGCGCCGTGCTCAACTACGCCCCTGCAATCGCCGAGGCCTATTATCAGAAAGTACCCTTGCTTGTTATCACAGCCGACCGGCCCGCTGAATGGATTGACCAGGGAGACGGACAAACGATAAGGCAAAGCAATGTCTTTGCAAACTACATCAGAAAAAGCTTTAACCTCCCGGCTGCAATTGAGACACCTGACGCACAGTGGCTTGCCACCCGCATTATTAACGAAGCCATCGATCGCTGCACTTATCCAGCTGCAGGCCCGGTTCATCTGAACCTGCCCATCTCCGAACCCTTGTATAAAATTGACATTCACCAACCGCTTCCGGAGGTCAGAACCATCCATCTTGCAAAGGTTGAGAAGACGCTTGACCTTGATATGTTGGAGGAGTTATCGCAAAAATGGAACAGTGCGAAGTCAAAACTGATACTTGTCGGGCAGTTACCGGAGGGGAGCGATATTAACCATCAGCTGATTCGCCTGGCAAACGATCCGTCAGTAATTGTGATGACAGAAACCACTTCAAACATTTTCCACAGTGGTCACATCAACTGCATCGATCGCGTCATTGACGGACTGAATGTCGCAGAATTAAAACGGGTAAAACCTGAAATCCTGCTTACCCTCGGTGGTGCAGTGGTCTCGAAAAAGATAAAATCACTGCTCCGCAGGGCGAAACCATTGGAGCACTGGCATGTGAGCGATGATCCTGAAGAATTTTACCTTGATACCTACCAGGCACTAACACTAACCATACCGCTGACGGCCGAAGATTTTACCAGGCAACTGGCAGAAAAAGCCAGGCCATGCCTGAGTGAATACCGGCAATTCTGGCAGGAGCGTTCTCTGGCGCTTAAAAACAGGCACAACCAATACATCAGCCAACCTGGCTTTTGCGATATGATGGCTTATGAAATCCTTTTCAGAAATATTCCGGAAGGCACTGATATACACCTGGCAAACAGCACCCCGGTAAGATACGCGCAATTATTTGACCATGACGGGAAACACCGGTTTTACTCAAACCGCGGCACAAGTGGCATAGATGGCTGTGTTTCCACCGCTGCCGGATCAGCGTTTGTGGCTGGAAATCCGGTTACTGTCATTTCAGGAGATATTGGATTTTTCTACGACAGCAATGCTATCTGGAACAATAACCTGAACCCTGATTTCCGCATCATTGTGATAAACAATGGCGGAGGCAATATTTTCAGGATACTGGATGGGCCTTCCGATTACGGGCAACTCGAACCATATATTGAAACAGCCCACCAATTCAACGCGCAGGGGCTGGCGGCAAATTTCGGCCTGAACTATTATCAGGCCACTGATAAACAATCGCTTGAGGAACAACTGGGTCCGTTCTACGATCGCAGCAACCGGAAGCCAGCCATCCTCGAAATACTGACACCAAACATATTAAGCGCTGAGGTGTTAAAAGAATACTTTAAATTCCTGAACTCATGAGTACAAAAAGAAGCTGGACTACCCTGAAAGAATACGAGGAAATAAAATTCGATTTTTTTGAAGGCATAGCCCGCATCACGATTAACAGGCCCCGGTATCGCAATGCTTTTACACCGGATACCATACTTGAGATGATGGATGCCATGCGTTTCTGCCGTGAGCAAGACGAAGTAGGCGTAGTCGTCATCACAGGCGAGGGCGATAAAGCCTTTTGCAGCGGGGGCGATCAGAACGTAAAAAGTGTGGGAGGTTATGTCGGAAAAGACGGCGTTCCCCGGCTGAATGTGCTCGATCTTCAGAAAATGATACGCTCGCTGCCCAAACCGGTAGTAGCCATGGTGAATGG
>JAAXUD010000199.1 GCA_013336205.1 Lentimicrobium sp.
AGGGGGGCAAATTGCCCCCTTTTTTATTTAAATTTGCATCGATTTATCCATCACTTGCGGGATTCTTTCTGACTTAAAGAACAATTCTTCTATTATTAAGTTACTTTAAACTTTTTACTTTGAACTTTTTACTTTGGACTTCTTCATGAAATGTCGTCCGGGCTGTGGTGCCTGTTGTATCTTTCCATCAATAAGTTCACCGATTCCGGGAATGCCCGATGGCAAGCCTGCTTTCGCCAGGTGTATTCACCTGTCAGCCGACTATAAATGCAATATCTTCAATCATCCTGACAGGCCAAAAGTATGTGCCGGGTTTAGACCAGAAGTTGTAATTTGTGGCAAAAACCAATCTGAAGCCGAGCAGAATTTCAGGTGGTTACTCGAATAAAACAACAAATTATTATTACCGTTTTTGGTTTTTCTTAGTGTCTTAGTCCTATCTTTCTTATAAATAAAAAATATTGCAATACAGACTAATTTGGTTTAGAGCTATTTAAATGTTTGATTTCGCATTTTTTTGTATTACATTTGTGAAACTAATCTCTAATAATTAATTATTATGCCTACCGGTAAAGTTAAATTTTTCAATGAGCGCAAAGGTTTTGGTTTCATTGTTGATGATGAAACCCAGCATGATGTTTTTGTGCATGCAACCGGCCTTTCAGAGAAAGTAAACGAAAATGACCTCGTAACTTTCGAAATTGCTGAAGACAAAAGAGGGAAGAAAGCTGTAGATGTAAAAAAAATATAGCTACTTCATTCTGGTTACTTTTAAAGCTTCTGCCCGTCAGAAGCTTTTTTTTCATCTTCTGATATTGACTTCTCTATAGTCTGCTTTTATTGCAGAACTATAGTACGAATTACAGTCCTATAAACACCTGATTCTATCACGCTTTCTTATGCACTATCTGGGATAATCCTATCTTTGCAAAAAAAATACATTGAACTACTTATTAATTGAACAACTCAGTAAATCTTACGGTGAGAAGGAACTTTTCAGCGATATAACCTTTGGCATTGATCAGGGCAGTAAAGTTGCGCTGATAGCCCGAAACGGAGCCGGAAAGAGCAGTTTGCTGAATATAATTGCCGGAAATGATATTCCGGATAGTGGAGCCATTACCTTCAGAAAAGGGATCCGCTGGTCTTATCTCCCGCAAAACCCATTGATGGATGATGAAAAAACCGTTTTCGACATCCTCTTCCATTCCGACAATGAATTTATGCGGGCTATCCGGGATTATGAATTCAGCCTGAACAGGCTGCATCACGATGATACGCCTGAAGCTCACCATCAGCTTGAGATTAGCACCAATGCCATGGAAATGGTAAACGGTTGGGATTATGAGGCAAGAATCAAGGAAATTCTGAGTCGCTTTAAAATAACAGACCTGGAGCAAAAATCAGGCGAACTATCGGGTGGTCAGCGTAAAAAGCTTTCTCTTGCCAAAGCCTTGCTCGAAGAAACCGACCTGTTGATCCTGGATGAACCAACTAATCACCTGGATATTGAGATGATTGAATGGCTTGAAGAGTATCTTTCACGGCAGAATTTAAGTTTACTGGTTGTAACCCATGACCGCTATTTTCTGGACAACGTTTGTAATGAAATCCTGGAATTAGATAACAATAAACTTTATCGTTATAAGGGAAATTACTCCTATTTCCTTGAAAAGAAAGCTGAACGGGAAGCCATTGAAATGACCGAAACCGAGAAAGCCAAAGGGATGTTCCGCAAGGAACTGGATTGGATGCGCCGGATGCCGCAAGCCCGCACAACTAAATCGAAGGCGCGCATCGACAATTTCTACGATATACAGGAAAAAGCCTCTAAAAGAATTGAAAAAGACACCGGCCCTCTTGAAGTAAAAATGACCCGGATTGGTGGTAAAGTGCTTGAAATGAACAATGTTTTCAAGTCTTTTGGTGACAATAAACTCATCGAAGATTTCTCTTATATTTTCAAAAGAGGTGAAAGGGTTGGCATTATTGGCCGGAATGGCTCAGGAAAGACAACATTGATGAATATGATAACCGGGAATATGCATGCCGATGTTGGCAGAATAAGTGCCGGGCAAACGATTGTATTCGGTTATTATTCACAGGAGGGATTTCAACCGATGGAGGACAAACGGGTGATTGACCTTGCGAGGGACATAGCCGAAGAAATGCCTCTCGGTAAAGGCCGGATTACAGCATCCGCATTTCTGGCGCATTTCAATTTTCCACACACACTGCAGTACAATTACTTCTCAAGCCTGAGTGGTGGTGAAAAGAGGAGGCTTTTCCTGTTGATGCAACTTCTTAAAAATCCTAATTTCCTTATACTCGATGAGCCAACCAACGATCTCGACATTCATACCCTCAATCTGCTTGAAGACTTTTTACTGAATTTTGGCGGTTGCTTGCTGATAGTTTCTCACGACCGTTACTTTATGGATAAACTTGTCGACCATGTGTTTGTTTTTGAAGGCGATGGCAAGGTAAAGGACTACTATGGAAATTATACCGATTATTATCGACTGAAACTTGCAGAAGAAGCAAATGCCGCCAGGCAAAAATCGCCTGTAATAACCAAAACGGTAAAAGAACCAACAGCACCCACCGGCCCCAGGAAACCAAGCTATAAAGAGAAAACAGAATTTGCAAGACTTGAAACCGGGATTTCAGAAATGGAGAAGGAAAAAGAAACCCTGATGGCCCGCATGAACAGCGGAAATTGCCCTCCTGAAGAATTTGAACAGGTAGCTAAGGATTTTGCAAGGCTGGAAAAAGAGATCAGCGAACAAACCGATCGATGGCTGGAGTTGAGTTCTCTGTTTGAATAAAAAAATGGAGGCTGCCTCCGATTGAAGCAGCCTCCATTTTTAAAGTGCTTTCTAAACAGGTTTAACTGTCATTTTTAACTTTGATTTAATTACAAGCCCGATTACAGCCGCTGGCAAGGGCGGAGTAAGATCTCCGTATAGTCTCAGAACAAAACTACCGGTTGAAATGGTTGAAGAAACATTGGTATTGGTTAGTTGAAGTTCTACTGATCTCCCATCCGGGTTTATAGTTGTAACAACCGCTACTTCTGTCTCTGAGAGACCGGCGGCGCTTACGGTGGCCCTGGCAGATCTGAGCCAGGAGAATTTTACCCAGGCAGGAGTTTCAATTTCAAGCCTGACGTATTCAAATTGAGTTTCCCCAATCCCGTCAAGGTTGTGTTTTTGAATAATGCTGTCGACATTAAGAGACATGGTTTGCTGATACAACAACCTTTCGGTTTTCGGGAGATAATCAACGGAATCAATCGTAAAGTGAACATCGGGTAAGGTGTAGGCAATATCAAATTCCGCCAACTCCTTTACCTTGTCGCAGGATGAAACCATAAATACAGCTGTTACAATTAAAACTGCAAATGCTGCTACTTTTAAAACCAGGCCTTTTCTCATGGTTGCTAGTTTAAATAAAAATAATGATTCGTTAATAACCCAACCTTTATGAGCATTAATATACAAAGGTAATAACAATTACCTGTCAATAAAAGTTGAAAATAGTCTTATCAGGAGTTAAGCATCACAGGCATAACCAACATCAGCAGATCTTCGGCCTGATTTTCGATATCAACAGGTCTCAAAATCCCGGCACGATTGGGAGCTGACATTTCGAGCCGGATATTCTCCGTTGGAATATTTACGAGCATTTCAACCAGAAATCTTGAATTGAACCCGATTTCCATATCTTCGCCCGAATAGTTACAACTGAGTCGCTGCCTTGATTCATGCGCAAAATCAACATCTTCAGCATCTACAAACAATTCCTGTCCGGTTATGGAAAGCCGGATCTGATTGGTTGATTTATTGGCGAAAAATGAAGCCCGTTTTAGTGTAGTTATCAACGACTGCCTGTCAACTATAAGTGTATTCGGATTATCAGTCGGAATAACAGCCTCGTAATTTGGATATCTGCCTTCAATCAGCCTGCAGATCAGGTCAATATTTTTAAAGGTGAAACGGGCATTGGTCTCATTATACAACACACTAATCTCCGAACTGTCGGATGGTAAAATACTCTTGAGCTGATTCAGCGGCTTTTTAGGCATGATAAAGGATGTTGCCTCGGCGGCTGTAGCATCAGTTCGTTTGTAACGGACTAGTTTATGGGCATCGGTAGCAACAAAAATAACCGAATCAGGTGCAAGGTCGCAATACACGCCCGACATAGCCGGCCTCAGGTCATCATTCCCGGTCGCAAATATTGTTTTATTGATGGCGGTGAGCAGAAGTTCTGCAGGCAATGTGAGTGATGCAGTAGATTCCATTTGAGGTGAACGGGGAAACTCATCTGCATTATGACCGGTAATCCGAAACTTGGCTTCATCAGCGGCAATTTCTATACCCTGATTATTATCAATAGTGAACGTTAGCGGTGTATCACCATATGTTTTTAGCAGTTCAAGTAATATTTTGGCAGGAATTGCAATGGAGCCTTCATCCTCAGCCATATTGGCTTCAACAACGACAGACATGGTCGTTTCCAGATCAGAGGCTGTAATCTTGATGGAGTTGCCGGTTAGTTCCAGGAGAAAATCGTCGAGTATTGGAAGTGTGTTGCTGGAGTTTAAGACACCACTGATCGATTGCAGACTTCTCAGCAAATTCTGACTTGATACTATAAATCTCATATTGTTGCTTTTTTCAATAAAAAGTTTGATTCAATGTTCACGGTAAAATTATGAAATATATTGACAATTCAATCATAAAGCTTTCAGGCTTGAATAGAAAATTATCAACATTATGTTAACCACCCGGGCTACTTTTTTATCCGGTTTTTCCCAAAATCAAACTTTTTCTCAGTCCCGTTCCATAATCGTTTGATGTTTTCACGATGAGTATAAGGTACAAATAAAGCGATGGCAATTGCCAGAACAACAAGTGGTAACCTCTTTTCATCAAACATGAAAATTGCGACAAATGGGAAAATGATGGAACTGCTTATTGAAGAAACTGATACTATCCGGGTAAAAAACATAACCAAAGTAAAAAAGATAAGGATAACCAGAAATGAAGCCGGATAGAGTGCGATGACAACGCCTACCAGTGTCGCAACGCCTTTACCGCCGCGAAATCCGGCAAATACAGGATAAACATGCCCAAGCACCGCCAATCCGCCCAGAATTATCCAATAAATAACTTCCTGATTTGTTGAAAATGCAGGATTGGTGAGCCAGGTTGAAACATGAACCGCCAGCCATGCTTTGAAAACATCAAAAAGCAGCACCGGCAACCCGGCCTTTAGTCCCAGCACCCTGATGGTATTGGTTGCACCAGCATTGCCGCTCCCCTGCGTTCTGATGTCGAGGTTAAAAAACCATTGGCCAATCCAGACAGAAGTAGGAATAGAACCCAGCAGGTAAGCGAGAATCATGGCAATTACAACTTGAAAAGTCAACATCTTTATTTGTTTAGGTCTCAGATTATGGGTTTACCGATTGCATTTTCCTCAGGAAAGCAATTCTGCGTTCCGGCGTTGCTATGATATATTGATAACCATCCTCATCGGTTTTCCCTTTAAGTATGCGTTTGTCTTCTTTAATGCCGGCCAGTATATTGTTGAAGTCATTGTTAGAGGACACAGCCTGCATAATTCCATTTCCGTAAGTAAAAAAGTACCATTCATTTGGACCGGTGATCAGATAGATATTCAGAATATCACCGGTACGGCGTTTGCCGATTTCTACATAACCATCTACCTGTCTGTTAATCAACCCTTTCTGAATACCGGCCACCCCAAACTTCCCTTTACTTATATAGGATTTCAGATTAGGGTTCCACCCAAGAGTAAGATCAGTAAGAATCAGGGTTTTAACCAACTGATCCGGCATTCGTTTTACCTGGCCTGTGGTATTCAATTCATTCAACAATTCGTTGGCAGTATTTGTTCCTACAAGGTTGTTCAGCATACTGAAATATACATCGGAATTAACATCTGTTCCTTTCAGATT
>JAAXUD010000200.1 GCA_013336205.1 Lentimicrobium sp.
AATAAATCCAGCTTAATAGCTTGATTTATTTGATGATAAGATTGATTTTAGACCATTTAAACGATGACCTATCTGCGTGCGGAAGAAAACTTATGTCCCGTTTTTAGGATTTCCAATTTATATCCGGCAATTATTATCACCACTATCTCAGGTAATCACTCACTACCTTCGAAATATCTTTCTTTATCTGCGGCCAGGTTTGTCCTTTAAAACTGACGGGGGTTTCACTTTCATCGGCTTCCGTAAAATAGGTTATGGCATTGGGAATACTGATGGCCAGCATCTGACTGGGGTATTTTTGTTTATGCCAGTCAATGATCTGTTGCAAAGAATAATGCTTCAGCAACTCGTGTAAATCCCAAAAATCCTTTTTCCGGGCACGCCCCAGAATCGCCTGAATTTTCATGGCAGCTATGTCGCTGTCATCATACATTCGTATTCCGGACTCAACAACAGTTTTCCCGATGGGCAAATGGGGGAAATATACAATATCAACTTTAACCTTCCGGATATAACAGAATATGCCCAATTGTCTGTGACCATGCTCATAAACAAACCCATCACCAAATTCTGATCTGAGTTCTGATTCAATGGCAGAATGATCGAATTTCTGGTGGTAAAACATATCCAGATCAACTGAACTCCGGTGACCATACCGAAGAGACATGGCAGTTCCTCCAACCAGTGAAAAAGGCTGAAGAGTCTGCAATTCCATCAACCTCTTTAATAGGGAAAGAGTTCCGGGTTCAACTGTCTGAGTATGTAGCATCTGAATTCTTTCAATGGTTTACCAATCACAGCGCTTGCCAGATGAATGCGGTGCTCCGGCAAAAACTTCGCATTCAGCAAAGCTTCTGTTACTTTTTCATCACCATAATAGCGGCGGCACTGTCGGATATCCTCCACATCGCCCCGTTCAAAAACCCTTTCAATCACAAAGTTTGCTTTGGCATCGTAATCGAGCTTCTCAAAATCCACATCCCAGAAG
Source organism: Lentimicrobium sp. (assembly GCA_013336205.1). Lineage (GTDB taxonomy): Bacteria > Bacteroidota > Bacteroidia > Bacteroidales > Lentimicrobiaceae > Lentimicrobium. Next base: position 989 of record JAAXUD010000200.1, read on the forward strand.
ATGCGTTTTTCAAATACCGGTTTGGGTTTGGGTTCCATAGCACGAAGGTAAGTAAAAAGTAAAAAGTCTAAAGTAAAAAGTTTAAAGACAAAAGATTGAAGTAAGATGTAAGAAGTAGGAAGTACAAGTCGGAAGTCAGATTCCGATAGCAATCGGAACGGAAATCTGAGTAAAGACGCAATGCTTGCGTCTCAGTTACGCAGCCACGAAGGTAAATCCGGGAACCAGCAATCAAAAAATCTGAAATTTTACCCTGAGCGAAGCCGAAGGGCCGAAATCCGCAATCCGAAATCCAACCCCATAGCTGTTAAAGAAATTCCCGAAAGTAAGCCCGAATTTCTTTGTTCAATTCCGAAAATACCTGTACGTTTGATGACTTCTAAAAACACCCATCAAACAGGATGAATCATACTTTTGACCCCAGGGAAAACTACAAAAAAACGCGTGAGGCTGCCGGTTATGTCGCACGTCAGGATGCTACCCAGAAAACATACGATGCCATAGGTTTTATGTCAGGCCTGGAAGTGCATCAGCAGTTGAAAACCAAAGAGAAACTCTTTTGCCACTGCCCGGCCGGCATATTTCAGAAGCCTGATGTGTATGATGCAGAAGTTATCCGCCATATGCGTCCAACCCTGAGCGAGCTCGGCGAATACGACGGTACCGCACTTATGGAGTTTAAAACCCGGAAGAACATCGTTTACCGCCTTAAAAACGAGACCACCTGTACTTACGAAGTTGACGACACTCCACCATTTCCGGTAAACCGCGAAGCACTGGAAATTGCCATCGAAATATCCCTGCTTTCAAAGCTCAACATCGTTGGAGAAGTTCACATTACCCGCAAACAATACCTTGACGGCAGCATCCCTACCGGTTTTCAGCGCACCGCCATTATCGGTGTTGAAGGTGAGATTCCGCTCAGGTTCAAGAAGGTAAGGCTTATTCAGCTTAGCCTGGAGGAAGACTCCTGCCGGGAAGTTTCTGACATCGGACACACAAGAATTTACCGTACCGACCGCCTTGGTATGCCGCTGATTGAAACAGTAACCTATCCCGACATGGTCAATCCGGACGAAGTGAAAGAAGCCTGCGACTACATCAGGTTTCTGAACCGGAGCACCGGCAAGGTACGCACCGGAATTGGTGCCGGTCGCCAGGATGTGAATGTAAGTTGCCGGGGAGGCGTAAGAGTTGAAATAAAAGGGGTGGCTCACACCCGCTGGATCCCTGAACTTACCCACATCGAGTGTTTCAGACAATGGTCGCTGCTGATGCTGCGCGATAAACTTAAAGCCATTATAAGCAATCACGGAAAATGGAAAACAACCCATACTGAACTTGATTACCACGATTTCAAATTTGAGTATGCGCCACTGAATGACACAAAGAAACTCAAACATAAAATAATTGCCATCAATCTTCCGGGATTCGAAGGCGCTCTTTCGCACTTCACCCAGCCAGGGAAGATGTTTGCCAACGAGCTGAGCGAACGGCTTAAAGTAATTGCCTGCCTTGAGCAACCCAATATGGCCCACACCGAGCAATTTGATCCGGTAATTTCAGACAAGGACTGGGAAGTTATCCGCCGACAGTTAAAAGCGGGCCAGGGCGATGCTCAACTGCTGATCTGGGGACCTGCCGAAGATATGCAAACGGCGGTTGAATCGGTTGAAGAACGCTGCCTGATGGCATTCGCGGGCGTTCCGAACGAAACCCGGAAATCCTTTGAAAACGGAACCACCATCTTCGAGCGTGTGCTACCTGGTGCCGACCGCATGTATCCTGATACCGACAGCGCCCCGATTCCACTCGAGAACAGCACTATTGACCGGCTTGGCAGCAATCTGCCCCAGGAAATCATCGAGCGTTATCACATCATGAAGGATTGGGGGATCCCTGAAGACACCTACGCCTATATTTTTAAAAGGGATCTTTTTCCGCTCATCGAACGGATCATCAATGAGCTTGGATACAAACCCGCTTTTGTTGGTACACTTTTCGGACATAAGCTAAAATTTGTCGAAGGACATTCCAGGCCAACGGCAGAATTTTCTTACCGTATTGTTTATGGTTTACTTAAATACCTTAAAGACAAAGGCCTGGCACCAGAGATCGCCTGGCTGATGTTGCCGCATGTTTACGAATACCCGAAACTGGACTTTGAATCGGTACTTACCAGCCTGAAATTCAAAAAAGTCACTAAAGACGATTTGCTTTCCAAATTGCCTTTCCTGAAATCTAAATTTGCTGAAATTCAGCACACTATGAAACCAGGTGTTGATAAAAACTGGATTATGGGACAACTCCGACGTTCGGCAATCGGGAATGTTGAATTAACTGAACTGGCAAAGCTTGTTTGAAGTACGAATGACGAATGACGAATTAGGTTTACGACTTCCTGCTTCTGAAAAGCGACGAGGGACGGGGGACGAGGGACGAAACTCACTTCTTCCTGCTTCCTGCTTCTGACTCTCGTATTGAATCATAAAGTCCTTTTGCTAACTGCTCTTTGCCAACTTTTTTTTGAACTTTTGATTAGCGCAGCTAAGTCCCGCATTTTCGGCGGGGAATCTTTGAACTGATTTCTTTACTTTTTGCTTTTTACTTTAGACTTTTTACTTGAATTTCCCTTTGCCAACTGCTTTTTTTTAATCCTTGAATCTTTCAATTTAACAAATCAATATCCAAATACAACCCATCGAAATGGCTGACGATATTTTCCAGGGCTATAAAGGCGCTTCACTCGAAATACTAAAAAAATTCAATGTCAGGGTCTGGGGACAGGCTGAGGTTACAACAAGCCGCGGTCCTTTTTCAGGTACCGTGCTTCCCCGTGCCGAAAATGATGATGATCAGCACATTGTAATGAAAATTATTACCGGTTACAATATCGGTATTGACATTGCCACCATCACCGGCATGAAAGAAACCGGCTACAAGAAAGCCAACTATAAGATTCCTGAAAAAGAATTCCCCTATACCGAAGGGCTGCCGAAAGTTAAGCTAATCGGCACCGGCGGAACCATCGCCTCCCGCCTCGATTATCGCACCGGCGCCGTTATCCCGGCCTTTTCACCCGGCGAACTTTATGGCGCGGTGCCTGAGCTTGCGCAGATATGTAACCTTACTACCGAGAAAGTCTTCGCGGTTTTCAGTGAAAACATGTCACCCGACCATTATCGCAAACTGGCCATTGCCATTGGCAAGGAAATCGCTAATGGAGTTGATGGCATCGTAATCGGCCACGGGACAGACACCCTGCACCACACAGCCGCTGCACTCACCTATATGGTCCAGAATTCGCCGGTTCCAATCGTATTGGTTGGATCACAGCGTTCATCAGACCGGCCCAGCTCCGATGCCGCCCTTAACCTGATGCATGCCTGCACAGCCGCCGGCCATGGTGACATTGCCGAAGTTATGGTGTGTATGTTTGGCCCAACCAGTGATGAGTACGGGTTCCTGCACCGCGGCACCAGGGTCAGAAAAATGCATTCTTCCTACCGGTCTACTTTCCGCACCATCGGCGATACCCCATTGGCAACCGTTACCCGCAAAGGAGTTGAACCCATCAAAAAAGATTACAACCCACGCCGCAAAGACCGCAATGTGACCATCCTCCCCTATTTTGAGGAAAAAGTAGCCATCGTTTACTATTACCCCAACATGCAGCCCGACATCATCGATTCACTGGTGAGCAACGGGTATAAAGGCATCATCATTGCCGGCACCGGCCTGGGGCATGTTAACAAACCACTATACCCGGCCATCGAAAGAGCCCATGCAGCCGGTGTTCACATGTACATGACCGTGCAGACGCTCTGGGGCTATGTTCATATGTTTGTGTATGATACAGGCCGCGACCTGATGTCAAAAGGTATTGTTCCGGCAGGCAATATGTTACCTGAAGCGGCTTACATAAAACTGGGCTGGGTACTTGGGCAGACAAACGATCCTGTGGAAGTTAAAAGAATGATGCTCACCCCGGTAAAAGATGAAATCACCCTGCGCGAGCCTTACAATGGCTACCTGATTTACCAGGGTGGCGTTCCTGAAACTGAAGAATTTATACGCAAAGTCCATAAATAGTTCCTGACCTTTCAGATCAGGTAAATTGGGTTTTCAGGATGCTCTGTAGCAGAAAGAGTCTATAGTATATCAGCTATAGACTTTTTTTAAGTTCAACACCTAATTCTACCATCCGGGACTGATTATTCATCTGCTTTAAGCCGGATATCGTCCGAAATCGTACCTTTGGCTTCCAATATGATAAAATTTCTAAATTTTTGAAATGAAGAAAATCATTACCCTGCTTCTTGTTTGCTTTGCTTTTGCCGCTCAGTCACAGGATACCCTGAAAATTCTACAATATAACCTGCTGAACTACGGCAACTATACCACTTATTGCACTACCGATAACAACAACCATGAAACGAAGGATCCCTGGATCCGAACCATTATTGACTATGAACTTCCTGATATTTTTACGGTGAATGAACTAAGCTCCTATGAATTTTATCACACCCGTATCCTTAATAATGTGTTGAATACAAACGGAAGGACCTTCTACCGCAAAGCCAACATAGCTAATATTGCAGCATCCTACCTGGTAAACATGCTCTTCTACAATAGTAACAAACTGGAATTGAAATCCTATGAGGTTGTGCAATCAACAACACGCGACATTGACCTGTTTACCCTCTATTACAAATCGCCTGCCCTCACACAGGGTGATACAATTTTCATCCACTGCCTGGTCGCACATCTTAAGGCGGGCAATACCGGTGCCGACGCCACAACCAGGGCCGCGATGACTGCAAATATGGTCAGCTATTTACAAAGCAATAAAGAACCTGGCAACAACCTCTTTATGGGCGACCTGAACACATACACTTCTGAAGAGCTTTGCTACCAGCATGTTACAGATATTACAGCGGCAGATTTCAGATTTTTCGACCCCATCGCAAAGCCCGGCGACTGGAATAACA
>JAAXUD010000716.1 GCA_013336205.1 Lentimicrobium sp.
GGTGGTGGTCTGAATTTTTACTGGGGAGGTCGAATTGACGAAGTTACGGCCTGGTCCAAAGCCCTCTCGCAGGCTGAGATTCAGGATATGATGCTCAATGAACTTACAGGAAACGAAGCAGGTCTTCAACTGTATTACAAGTTTAACCAGGGTGTACCCGGAGGAGACAATACCTCAATTACTAAACTTACCTCAAAGGTTTACACTCCTGAGCGGGATGCTGATATCCTTAATTTTGCCATGGTTGGTGAAACTTCCAATTTTAACGGAACACTGGATGTATCCTATCAGGCAATTTCGTTTGCCCAGATTCCCAACAAGCTAACCACAGACCCTCCTTTCCAGATTCAGGCCACTTCAACTTCAGGACTGGAAGTAATTCTAAATATACTCTCAGGTCCGGCAAGTATAGCAGGAAATACAATTACGCTTACCGGAGATTCCGGCACCGTAGTGGTTGAAGCAACACAGCCCGGAAATGATATTTACGATCCCGCTGACCCCGTAATCCAGACATTTAAAGTATTGGATCCCAACCTGCATCTTCCGGATATTGATGTAAGAAACCCACTGGCAGGCGAAGTTTTTGTACCAACATTATCCCAGATTCAACTTGCTGCCATTTCAACCATAGAGTATCCTGAATTATTTGCAGTGGCCTGGGTAAAGTTCAGAATTGACGGACAAACCATATTGGCTCAGAACTTCTGGAATGGCCATTATACGGCATGGTGGACTCCCCCATCCTATGGAAATTATTCAATTGAGATTTTGTCAGCCAATAATTTCGGAGCGGTTGAAACAAAAACCATTAGTATCAGTATTGAGCCGGAAGCTGAAGATGTTTCGGCACTGGCATTCAGTAATATCTGGCTTAGCCCAGCAACAAGCAGTGTAGTGGTTGATGGTGAACTGCCTTCGTTCCTTGGTGCGTACGATCAGATTTCTGCCACACTTACCGTTCACTGCCCCTCAGGTGGCTGTGGTGAATGGGACCGGGTTGCCAGTATTGATGCGAAAAGCAAGGACGGAAAGTGGTTTGAGATTATCCGCTACATTACACCATACGGCGTTGCCTGTTCACATACCATCGATCTTACAGATTACATGTCAATTTTACAGGGCAAGGTGAGTTTCAGGGTAAATTGCAGTACACTCGACAATGGATACCTCTACGATCTGGCGTTTGATTATCAAAAAGGAACACCTGCTCATTTATACAGTAATGTAACTGAGGTGTGGAAGAAAGTTTATCCGTTTGGTGATTATGCAGATCTTCAGCCGGTTGAGAATTTTGAATATACATACCCTGAGAATACCGTCGCATCTAAGCTCAAGCTGGTTTCGACCGGACATGGCTGGGGAGATCTGAATTCAAATAATGCTGCAGAGTTTTATGATGCCACCCATGATGTGTGGGTAAATGGTACCAAGCGGTTCGTGCAGCATAACTGGGCCGATTGTAACCCCAACCCGGATGCATGTCAGCCCCAGAACGGAACCTGGTATTATGATCGGGCCGGCTGGTGTCCCGGATCTATTGCCCCCTGGTTTGATTTTAATCTCGACCCCTATGTTTCGGCTGGTGATATTGAACTTGGCTATACTTTCTTTGAGCAATACGTAGATCAGTGCCATCCCAATCATCCGGATTGTGTTACCGGGCAGACATGCGATGATTGTAACGATGGATTTAATCCTATGCTTGATGTTGCCTGCAACCTGATATCATTTTCAGACAGCCCATTCATCATTGTCGGCAATGAAGAAGTACTGCCTGTATCAGCCCTGCTGAATGTTTATCCCAACCCGAGCAGCGGCAACTTTGAAGTTTCACTCAGCTCAACGACCTTGCTGAAGAATGCTTCCATTCTTATTCTGGACAATATGGGCAGGCCGGTAAAACAAGTTGTTTGGGACGGCAGTAATAAGAACATCGATCTTTCATCACACGCAAAAGGTTTATATCTGATGAAAGTAGTTACCCCTGACTGGACTGAAACCAGGAAAATAATTATCAAATAGGATCTGTTTAAGTAACAAAAAGAAAAACCCTGTTCAATCTGAGCAGGGTTTTTCTTTTTAACTATAAACAAGACAAGATACTTAAGACAATCGCTTTAAAATCCATGATTTAGTTCAGCTTATTTTGATGAAATGACTTAACATTGCAGGTGGAAAGAAAAACCTGAAAAGAAAATTAACTTACATTCAATTAAGTACTTATAAATGATAATAAGTGAAGATGCCCTACTTGAG
>JAAXUD010000717.1 GCA_013336205.1 Lentimicrobium sp.
GAACTGGGGAACTTTTCATGAGTCGCTACGCTTCCCCTGGCCCAGAATGCCGGTAAAACTTACCATCGAAAAAAGGGATGCAAAAAACAATTTCATTCCCATCTGGACCACCACCATTGACCCGAAATCACGGATTGTGAATCCTTCTGTTTTGGTTAATCCCTATAAAATCTTCCCTGTTATTGATAATGGGAAAGTTCAGGACCATGTTGATATTGTTATTCTGGGTGATGGATATACCAACGGTGAAATGGAGAAATTTCACAGAGATGTGACTTCACTGACCGCCGAACTGTTTAATGTGGAACCCTTCAAATCGCGGAAGTCGGATTTTAATGTCAGGGCTGTTGAAACTCCTTCGGTAAAAAGCGGTGTAAACAAGCCGCATCCCGGTGTATTCAACCGCACGCCGCTTTCCATGTCCTATGGCGCTTTCGATTCAGAAAGATATGCCCTTACCTATGACAACCGCACCGTTCGTGATGTGGCCGCTACTGTGCCTTATGATTATATGTTTATTCTCATCAATGAACGGACCTATGGTGGTGGCGGAATTTATAATCTGTACTCCACCGTGGCAGCCGACAATAAATTCTCCCCTTATATTTTTGTACATGAGTTTGGACATTCTTTTGCTGCACTGGCTGATGAATACTACACTTCAGACGTTTCATACCAAACACCTGAAATTACCATAGAGCCCTGGGAGCCTAATGTTACAGCGCTGTCAGATCCCGCCAATCTGAAGTGGAAGGATATTGTTACACCCGGAACACCCATTCCCACGCCCTGGGTTAAAACTGAATTCGACAATTTCAGCTATGAAATTCAGAAAGAACGCCGCGCCCTGCGTGCTGCCAATGTCCCTGAAACGGAGATGGAGCAACTGTTTGAACGTGAAAAGCTGACCTCACTCGAAATGTTTGACAAAAGCAAGTATAAAGATGCCACCGGTGCTTTTGAAGGCGGAAACTACATGCAGTTTGGCATTTACCGCTCAGCGCAGGATTGCATCATGTTTACCCGAAACAAACAGGAGTTCTGCCCCGCCTGCAGAAAAGCAATTTCAGAAGTGATCGATTTGTATTCCAGGTAATTCAGCAGCGATATGCAGATAAATTTGTAATAACTAAAGACAGCAACCGGATTGAATTCACTTTTTATAATTATTTTAAACAATCCATGCAATCCTGCCATTATTTTTTTGGCAGGATAAAATCCATTTAATTTGCCGTTCGATGGGGAACATACTATTGCACCTTCACCCGGCCAGGGTAAATGAAAACTCAATTCAATTCAACCGTACGTTCGGATTGGGTGGAATGGCTGCCTTGCTGATTGTAATTCAGATTATTACCGGCGTATTACTCAGATTTTATTACACCCCGGTTCCGGCAGAAGCTTACGATTCAGTGATATTTCTGAAAACACAGGTGCTTTTCGGACAGTTTATCCGCAACATCCATTACTGGAGCGGCGTATTCATGCTTTTAATCGTCTTTCTTCACTTTCTGAGGGTTTACCTTACCGGGGCTTACAGGGAGGAACGCAGGCTTAACTGGCTGTTCGGCTTGCTCCTGCTGCTTCTTGTTGTGTTTCTGAACTTTACAGGATACCTTTTGCCCTGGGATCAGCTGGCTTACTGGGCAATTACGGTAAGTACCAATATCATCGGGTATCTGCCCGTTTTTGGCGAAAGTCTGAGAACCACCATCATTGCCGGAAAGGAATTGAATGCCGATACACTCCGCATGTTTTTTACGTTTCACACAGCTGTTCTTCCATTTACATTGCTGGTGCTGGTACTCTACCATTTCTGGCGTGTGCGGAAAGCCGGCGGCGTTTTAACACCAGCCTCACCCGAAAAACCTGTGATGGTTCCGGTAATGCCAAACCTGGTTTACAAAGAATTTATCGTCGCCCTTGTGCTTGTAGCTGTATTGTTCACATTCTCGGCCCTGTTCAATGCGCCCCTGCTCGAAAAGGCCAACCCGGCTTACAGCATGAACCCGACCAAAGCACCCTGGTACTTCGCCGGAGTACAGGAATTGCTGATGCATTTTCATCCGTTTTTCGCAGCCTTTGTTATTCCTGTCGGGGTGTTTGTGTTCCTGGCATGGATTCCGTTTTTCAACTATGAGGAATCTCCCAATGGTCATTGGTTTATTTCAGAACGGGGAATGGCTTCTTCAAAAAATACCGCCGTTTTTGCTGCATTGATAACATTGGCCGGTATCCTTTTCAATGAATATATTCTT
>JAAXUD010000201.1 GCA_013336205.1 Lentimicrobium sp.
CCCCTACGCTCCACAAAAACAAGCCTGTCAATCATTGATTTACAGGCTTGTTTTATTATATTGCATCCGGTTACACAAATCTTTTAATAAGCTATAAAGCCGGAAAACGCCGGTAAATTATTCCTTTCAAAATAAATCGGCAGCTTACGGTTTCTTTTCAGGCTCGTCTTCTTTATTGCTCATTTCATCTTTGAAGTCCTTGATTCCTTTTCCCAAACCTTTCATAAGTTCAGGAATTTTCTTTCCGCCAAAGAGAAGCAATACCACCAGTAAAATTATTACTACCTGCCAGGGTCCTACAACACCTATTATTATTCCTGTTGTCATTTGGTTGAAGTTTTAATGTTCACAAAGTTACTCATTTCATGATTAAATAATCTGGCAAGGGATAAATTTACCTCGATTTTAATATCCACGATTCAGGATTCTGAATGTTTTTACCCTGCCAAAGTTCAAAATGAAGTTTTGCTTTACCCGAATCCTCATTCTGAATTACCCCGATGCGCTGTTTGGTTTTTACTTTATCACCTTTCTTGACAAATAATTGGTCCAGGTTTGAATAAACTGTCAGAAACTCACCATGGCGGATAATCACCACATTGTTATAACTGGGCAGGGTCATGGTAGAGGTTACTTCCCCGTCAAATACTGCCCGGGCCGATTCGCCCTTTGCCGTGGTGATATCAATGCCGTTGTTCTTTGTTTTAATACCCTTTAAAACAGGATGAGCATGTTCTCCAAAAGTAGATGATATAATGCCCCTTTCGGTTGGCCAGGGTAATCTGCCCTTATTTCCTGCAAAGTTTGAGGATAGCTGCATTTCAGCTGGTGTGAGGCCAAACTTGTTTTCAGGGGCTGGTTTGGTTCCGGTTTTTTTAGCCGCTTCACTTGCTTTGCGCAATTCTTCTGCAATCAGATCTTCAATTGCTTTCTGTAACTTCCGTGCAGCTTTTTCACTTTCCCGAAGTTTTCTGAGCAACTCTTTCTCTTTCTTGGAGAGATTTTTTATAGTCTGGTCCTGCTCACTCTTTTCCCTGGTAAGCTTTTGTTTCTCAGATTCTTCCGACTTCTTTAGCGATAATTTATATGCCTTTTGTTTTTCAAGGAGGTTGATTTTCTCATTCAGCAATAATTGATTCTCTTTTATCACCCGCACCTGGTTTTGCCTGTAACTGCTGTATTGCTGAAAGTACTTCAGCCTTTGATAAGCCTGATTAAAGTCTTTTGCTGAAAAGATAAACATCAGCCGTGAATAAGAATTCCTGTTTTTACCGGCATAATAAATCATCCGGGCATATTCGTCTTTAAGTCGTTTAATAGTCTGTGTCAGGTGATTAATGGTATCGTTGGTTTCATCTATCTGTTTATCAAGACTACCGATTTCTCCGCTGATAGCTGAAATCAGTTCCTGTCTTTTTGTTATTTTTTTATTCAGTAAAACAAGCTGGTTAACCGATGCCTGTTTACTTTTCTTGGTTTCGTCAAGTAGTTTGTTGGTATAATTAATCTCTTCTTCGATTTTAGCTTTCTTTTGCTGAAGTTGGGTCTTTTTATCCTGTGCATAAAGATCGGGCGCCTGAATCGACAGGAAGAAAGCTAATCCTGCGATAGACACCGCTGCACGAAAAAACGTATTATACTTTACTGATATTAACATCAAAACCCGTCTTAAAACTTATCAACCTTTGTGTATTTTTCTGGTATTTTAAAAGGGAATGCCAGAGAATCTGCTGTGTTCAACTTTGAATATTCAAGTACTAATTGATTTTTGTTTTCGGCTGTTTCCAGATTAAAACTCAGCTTTTCAGGAACAAGTTGAGTTCCATCATTCAGATATTGATAGGTTCCCTCAACTTTTCGACCTCCCAGCTGAACTTCCCGAATCATAACCCTCGAAATCTTGAATGTTTCTGAACTTAGCCAGATATGTTGAATGGGAATATTGATTTCCTGATTATTACGAACGTACTTTTTAAGCTTTCTTCGGTCTGTGGTTACCAGTTTATATTCCTGATTATCAATCCCCGCTTTAAAAGAGCTGTTCTCGTAAAATGAAAAATCATTTCCGGTGAGAAAAGCCTGTAACATATCAAAATCAAGTGTGCTGTTTATCAGGTTATTAATGTAATTAAAGTCGCTGATAAAGTAAATATTATCAATGCGGTTCATGTATTTAATGGAGTCGTTCGTAATAAGCAGTCGTGCCATTTCTATGCCCAATACGGGTGAAATTGAAATCCATATCAGGCTGTCCTTTTGAATTCTTATCTGACCGCTGAACGAAGTTACATTTTTTTGTTGCTCAAAAGAAGTTGAAAACCTGGCTGAAAAATAGGTGTACTTTAATTCATTGGATTTAAGATTGCTGAAAAGAAAATCTGCTCCCTGCTCTTTGAGTGGCTCCCTGATTGTGCGTCTGACCGATCCACACGAACTGATTATCATAACCAGTGACAGTAAAAATAAGGACTTATGAGCAATATTAGCTAAATGACTTCTATTCATAAAATTTGCCATTTTTAACCTTTGATTCAAGAAATTCTGATCCCCTGCCGGCTTCAAGTGCTTTGGCCCACCATGCTTTCGCCTCTTCCATCCGGTTTAACCTGTAAAGAATATCACCGTAATGCTCTAATACATCAGCACTGGGATTCTTATCCAGTTGTAATACTTTTTCCATTAATACCAGTGCTTTATCATATTTGCCCTGCTTGTAAAGTACCCATGCCCAGGTATCGAGATAAGTCGCATTATCAGGACTGAGTAAATTCGCCTTTTCAGCCATTTGTAAAGCCTTGTCCAGGTTCTCGTTGGCGAGCGACAGGTAGTAGGCGTAATTGTTTAAAACGGCAGCATTTTCTGAATTATACTTCAGGGCTGACTCATAAGCACTATAGGACTCAGTGTTCTTTTTTGCTGCATGAAAAACATCGCCCGTCAGACTATAAAAATCGGCCAGCAAGGCATTATTGTCCATGACAAATTTAACACCTGTAGTCAATGATTTTATTGCTATATCATAATTTTTAAGCATATAATTGGCATACCCGTTAAAGTAATAGGGCATGGGTTGAACAGGAAAAAGTTCGATAGCCTGATTACTTTCTGTAGCAAGCATTATCGAATCATTTTTAATGGCATTGATCCGTAAAATATTTTCCCAAACCTGGTACTTTCCAGGATCAAGGGTATTGGCTTTTCGGAATATTTCCAAGGCTTCCTGCCATTGCTCGGTCATCATCAACATTTCCCCCCTGAGCATAAGCACCCGTGGCTCATTTGGATGTACATCGGTCAGAATTCCTGACAATTCAAGTAAATCGCTTTCGATACCCTCATATTCCCCCATCTGGGAGTAATAGGTCATCATTATCTGAACCTTTGTATTGGCATCGAGGTAAGGATTGGCAAATCCGGTTTTCAATGCTTCAGTAGCCTTTTTTATATCACCCTTCGTCCGGTAATAATCGGCCAGTGAAATATTGATATACGGATTTCCCGGATCTACTTCCTGTATTTGCTGATAGGTATTCAAAGCCTTTTCATCCATACCCTGAACAATGTAAAACTCAGCAAGGAGTGAAAGAATTCTACTGTCAGCAGGGTTGGCTTTGGCCAGTTTCTCAAGTTCTTCGAGTGCTTTTTTGTCTTTACCCATAGCCAGGTAAATACGATGTTTCTGCATCGAATACTCTTCATTGATACCGCTTATGGATTCCAGCTTGTTAAATATCTCTATTGCTTCAAGCGGCTTATCAAGCTGTAGCCAGATATTAGCAAGCTCCAGCGCATAATCTGTGTTGCCCGGGTTGGAAGCATATAAGCCCTGGTATATCACAAGGGCTTCATCCGGCTGGGAATTATTGGTATACAAGCCTGCCAGTGTCAGGCTGTACCAGGTGTTTTCAGGGTCAAGTTCCCATGCTTTTTTTGCATGCAGAACAGACTTTGTTAAATCACTATCGTTATAATAAAGCAATGCAAGTTCGTACCAGGCGGCATCATTTCCTGCATCTTCTTTTATACATTCTTCAAAAAGAGTTATTGCTTTTTCAGGATTGTCAGTAATCTTAGCTTTGTTAGCTTCAAAAAACAGTGCTTCTGCCTTTTGCTTATTCCGGAACTGTTGTGCTTCAGCCTGATCGGGCGCTCTCTCTCCAACATCGGGTATTTCCTGTGCGGAACTTATCAATGGGAATAACAGCAGAAGAACCAGGTATTTTATCTTGAAAAATATCATTAAAAGAGATTTAATAAATCAGTCTGCTTTAAACGAAAGCAGTAAAAAAAAGTTTGCAATACACCAGGGAAGCATTTTTTAAAATGAAGTAACTGCTTGACAAGAACCATGTTTATTTGATGTCTTCCCAAATGATTAGTTGTTCTTACATACCGGTATGTCCAAATCCACCGGCTCCCCTTTCCGAGTCGTTGAGCTCAGCTGCTTCAATCCATTCCGCTTTTTCATGCCTTGCTATCACCATCTGTGCGATGCGGTCGCCGTTGTTAACTGTAAACAACTCTGACGATAAGTTTACAATTATAATCTTGATTTCACCTCTGTAATCAGCATCTATAGTTCCCGGTGAATTCAGTATTGTTATTCCTGAACGCGCTGCCAGGCCACTCCGGGGTCTTATTTGTGCTTCAAATCCATTGGGAATCTCAATAAATAAGCCTGTCGGAATCATTGCCCGTTCAAGGGTTTTAAGGCTGACCGGTTCCGAAAGAAATGCCCTTAAATCCATTCCCGCCGAAGCGATGGTTTCATAGGCCGGCAAGGAATGAGTTGATTTGTTTACAATCCTGATCTGCATAAACGATGAAATATAGTGTATTGGTGTGGAATACTATACGCGTGGCAAAATTAAGCATTAAAAGGCTTTGTTAACTATTGTTCTGAACCTTTGCTTTTCGATGGAAAAAATATAAGCAGCAAAACCTATCAGCAGGATTGAATTGATCAGATATTTCATCCAGTCTAATCCTGTTACCGGGATTAAAGATATGGCATAAATAGCTACTGCAATAAGGCTGTATTTAAGCGCGCTTTTCAGGTCATAATTAATCGGGTAGTACTTCTGTCCAAACAAATATGAAATTACCATCATGGAGGCATAACAGATAAGGGTAGCCCAGGCGGCACCCATGTAACCCATAACCGGTATAAGAATAAAGTTCAGTACCAACGTTATAACAGCGCCAGCAATTGAAATGGCGGCACCGGCTTTAGTCCTGTCGGTAAGTTTAAACCATACACTAAGGTTATAAAATACACCCAGGAACAGATTCGCCATCAATAGTATGGGAACTACCCCCGCTCCTTCCCTGAAATCCTTACCAACAAAGAGCATAACTACATCTATGTACAGCATAATTCCAAGGAAAATCAGCAGACAGACAATGATAAAATAATGCATCAATGCCGAATAGGTTTCTTTGGCATTCCCGGACTTCGCATGTTCAAAAAAGAAAGGTTCCGCCGCATATCTGTATGTTTGAATAAAGAGGGTCATCAATATTGAAATCTTGTAACAGGCGCCATAAATTCCAAGCTGAGCCATGGCTGTTGTCTTGTCTGGTAAAAGGTATTTGAGAATTATGCGGTCAAAAGTTTCATTAATTATACCTGCCAGACCAAAAATAAGTAGCGGCCAGCTGTATTTCAACATCTGTTTCAACAGTTTTCGGTCGATAAGCATTTTTCCGAAAGAAATTTCCGGAATAAGCATTACAAGCGTAAGAACACTTGCAATCAGGTTGGATATAAAGATATACCCGACACCAATCTCCGGATTATAGATTTTGCCTATCAAGCCCGCGATTCCACTATCCGGATGGGTACTGAGGATATATGGGCAAAGCAGAATGAAAAAGAGATTCATGCCTATGTTGACCACTATATTGGCTATCTTGATGAGGGCAAACCGGATTGGTTTATTTTC
>JAAXUD010000202.1 GCA_013336205.1 Lentimicrobium sp.
TTGGCCGAAACCGCCATTTGCTCCCGCGCCAGTATTGCTCCCTGGTAGTTAATATCTGCAATAAGTTTTCCATCAAGTTCACTAATACTTTTATCAGGAATAAATCCTTCAAGCTCATAAAGGTTGAGGTCGGCACTTAACTTAAGGTCAAGCACAGGCGCTGAGAAATTGGTTAAGTGCAACCGCCCGCTGAATTTCCCGCTTTTGGTTTCGCCTTTGAAATCAGTTAGTTCAAGTACTTCCGGTTTCCACTGGTTTTTAGAACTGAATTTTCCGTTCAGTCTGATACTTTTGATTTTTGAACCACTTTCCTGGTGCGTAAAGGTTCCCTTGTCTAATCCGAAATCTGCTTTAATGTCCGGTGATGAACTCTTTCCCCAGTTTCCACTGATCCTGGCATCCAGGGTCAGCTTCCCGCCGGGTTCATAGTCCTTATAAGGATCTGAAAGCGTTGCTGGTAAAGCACTTAAGATGTCGGAAATATCGGCACCGCTTGTTTTCAGGCTGATCTGAACCGGGTTTATATCCCTGCCGTATCCAAACGAACCACGGACTCCGGCCAGTATACCCGCGAACATAATTTTTGCATCGGTAATTTCACAATGTTTCAAGGCTTCGTTCACAATGATTTCTCCTTTGATCCCTAGTAAAGAGGCGGGCGTATAGTTGTAATCTCCTAAAAGTAAGCGTTTGATGGCCACATTGCCTGCAACCTGCACATTGTAACGATTGCCTTTCAGTTTCAATTTCATTATAAAATCAGGAAACCCGAGCGCAAGGTCGGTTTTCTTGTAAAGGTTTCGGTAATATATTGAAGTATTGCGAAGCAGTATCCGCTGCATATCAAAATTAACGTCTGATTCGCCGGTACTGCCGTTTTGTTTCCAGATATGATAATTATCCTTTCCATTCAAACCTACCCATATGGTGACTGAGGCTTCATCAATAACCAGGCTTCTGATTTTATAATTTCCGGTAATCAGACTGAAAATACCAAACCTTAGCGATATTGCTTTTGCATGAATAAGTCCGGGTGCCTCTTTGAGGTTGGGCGGTGATTTCATCATTACATTCCGAAAAACTACCGACGCATCCGGAAAGCTTTTAAAGATTGTAAATTCAACCTGTCCGACTTCAACGGGAACCAGAAGATTGCTGTTTATTTCGTTAACTATCAGCTCTTTGGCTTTATCGCCATAAATCAGCCCAACGACAAAAAGCATTCCAGCCAAAAGGATAATTACTCCGGCAGTAACCCCTGTAAATCTGAGTAAACGTTTTTTTTGAGGTGATATGATTTTCATTATTCCTGTAAAGGTAAATCCAAAGGAATTAACGTATTAAACAATAGTTCATTGCGCTTGTTTTCAGCTGAACGTAAGATAATGGCATTATGACATTCAGCTGACGATATAATTCAAGGGTAAAAAGGAAGTTGTTTCTTTCGGTTTTTCGATTTGAGTGCAATAATGAACCGCTTTATACAGCTCAATCCTGGTTATAATAATTCTCTTATTGCAGTGACGATGCCGGGGGTGTCAAATCCGCATTCGGCATATAATTCAGAAGGACTACCGTGTGTTATATAGCGGTCGGGGATACCCAGTCGTTTTATGGTGACCTGATAGTTATGATCGGACATAAATTCAACGACCGCACTTCCAAAACCGCCGCTGATGGTGCCATCCTCTATGGTAAGCAGCAGACTGTACTTTTTAAAAACTTCATGCAATAAAGTTTCGTCAAGGGGCTTTAAAAACCGCATATCATAATGCCCGACAGTAATGCCTTCTTTTTGAAGTTGGTCACAGGCTTCGGCTGCAAAATTGCCCGGATGGCCAATGCTGAGAATGGCAATTTTATCGCCATCGCGAAGTTTTCTACCAGAACCTACCCTGATTTCCTCAAATGGTTTTTTCCAGTTGGTTGAAATACCTCTTCCGCGCGGGTATCGGATAACAAAAGGGCCTTTTCCCGGTAGCTGAGCCGTGTACATAAGATTGCGCAATTCTACCTCATTCATGGGTGCTGAGATGGTTAGTCCGGGAATTGCTCTGAAGTAAGCCAGATCATAAGCGCCATGATGGGTGGGGCCATCCTCTCCAACCAACCCGCCACGATCGAGACAGAAGACCACCTGAAGCCCTTGCAGGGCCACATCGTGAATAACCTGATCGTAAGCACGTTGCATAAAAGAGGAGTAGATGTTGCAGAAAGGCAGCAATCCGCGGGCGGCCATACCGGCAGAAAAAGTTACGGCATGTTGTTCGGCAATACCCACATCAAAAGCACGGTGAGGCATTACCGACATCATCATATTCAGCGAACAACCCGAAGGCATTGCAGGCGTAACACCAACAATTTTTTCGTTGAGTTCGGCCAGTTCTATAATTGTTTTGCCAAAAACATGCTGATACTTGGGCGGCAGACTTTTGCAGGGTTTTTCAATAATTTCACCGGTGGTTTTATCGAACATGCCGGGTGAATGGTAAAGTATCTGGTCTTGTTCTGCTTTTTCGAAGCCTTTACCTTTAACCGTAATTACATGCAACAGTTTCGGGCCGGGAATTTTCCTGAGATCTGACATCAGTTTGGTGAGCCGGATAACATCGTGGCCATCAACCGGGCCAAAGTACCTGAGGTTAAATGCTTCAAACAGGTTGCTTTTCTTAAGGATGGTTGATTTCAACGCATTTCCCACCTGCTTTACCACCGCCCTGGAATTTTTCCCGTAGCGCGTATTCCCGCCCATCAGTTTCCAGACCTTATCTTTCAGTTTGTTATAAGCACGGGAAGTTACAATATCGAGCAGATATTGGCGCATGGCGCCTACGTTCTTGTCAATGGCAATGCCATTGTCATTCAGAATAACCAACAGATTTGTATTGGAAACGCCAACATTATTAAGGGCCTCCATCGCCATTCCGCCGGTCATCGATCCATCGCCGATAACCGCGATGTGCTGTTCCGTTTTATCGTTTTGAAGCTTAGCCGCAATCGCCATCCCCAATGCCGCCGAAATGGAAGTCGAGGCATGCCCTACGCCAAATGCATCGTATTCGCTTTCGCTGATTTTCGGGAATCCGCTAATGCCATGATAGGACCGATTGGTTTGGAAAACATCGCGACGTCCGGTTATAATTTTGTGGGCATAGGCCTGATGGCCAACATCCCAGACTAATTTATCAACGGGTGTATTAAAGGCATAATGTATGGCAACTGCCAGTTCAACAGTGCCAAGACTGGCGCCCAGGTGGCCTGGATTGGCTGAGATAACTTCAATAATAAACTGCCTGATTTCATTGCACAACTGAGGAAGTGCAGTTTCGTCCAATTGACGGAGATCAATAGGAGAATTAATTTGCTGTAAAAGTTTGCCTTGTTGCGGTGACATTGCTATTTCTGTCAATAAGCTGCAAATTTAAGAATAATCAGCTATTGTGGCTTAAATAGAATATTCAGTTTAAGAATCAGGGATCTCAGGAAGTAACTCCCAACTGCATAAACGTACTGTAATAATTGCATTTTATGCAAGGACGTGCACCCTTCAGAATATTAATTAAGGAATAGAATAGCCAATGATTAAGGGAAAAATGCACAAGGTCCGCTGAAAAACTGTGTGTTTCTTTATAATCAGTGAGATTTTAAACTAAAATATCGTATTTTTCGTTACAATCTGGCCGGGGAATATGCCTGAGCATAAATAATAAACGACCTTTGTAAATCAAAGTCATGCGAATATGAATTTTCGTAAACTAATCAGACCACGGGTTACCAATATCTACAAGCAGAAAAAAACCTGGAAACGCTGGCTTTTTCTGGTGGCACTGGTTATTGTAAGTGTTTCGCTCTGGTACACCAATTCGCTGGTAAGAAATATTGCCAGAGACGAGCGCAGTAAAATCACGACCTGGGCTAATGCCATCCAGCAGCGGGCCAGCCTTGTGAATTACACCAGTCAGTTTTTTGATCAGATACGGACGGAGGAGAGGGAAAGGGTGAAACTATTGGCAGAGGCCACGGTTAAAATGGTAGAGGCAGGGCCCAGTGAAGATATCAGCTTTTATCTCCGGATTATTTCAAACAATACTTCAATTCCGGTAATTCTGACTGACAAGGACGGAAATATAAATGAGGCTAAAAATGTTGATTTCAATGTTGATACCGTTCCTGCACTCACACCGGCTCTGAGAAAGGAATTCTCGGTTTACGAGCCGATAATCCTGGATTATTACCACGGGAACCTGATTTATTTCTACTACAAGGATTCCCATCTTTTTTCTGAGCTGAAAGTGGTACTTGACGATCTGGTGAAATCATTCTTCAGCGAAGTAGTTAACAATTCAGCCTCTGTCCCGGTAATTATCACCGATAGCAGCCGTCATGAAGTGGTTGCCTGGGGAAAGCTTGACTCAACACGGGTAACGGATACTGTCTATATTTCAGCAATGGTTGAGGATATGGCTTCCAACAATGAACCCATTGAGATCAATATTGCCGGCAGCAAGCATTTTATTTATTATAAAGACTCATTTCTGCTTACACAGCTGAGGTACTATCCCTATATCCAGCTGGTTATAATAAGTATCTTTCTGCTAATCTCCTACCTCCTGTTCAGCATAGCACGGCGTTCTGAGCAAAATCAGGTATGGGTCGGACTGGCCAAGGAAACAGCCCACCAGTTAGGCACACCGCTTTCGTCAATGATGGCCTGGGTTGAATACCTGAAAACCAAAGATGTGGGCAGTGAAACCATTGATGAGTTGCAGAAGGATGTGGACAGACTGAATACCATTACCGAGAGGTTTTCAAAAATCGGCTCGGCAGCCAACCTGAAAACGGAAAATGTGGTTGAAGTTATTTATAAGTCAATCGATTACCTGAAAAAAAGAACCTCAAATAAAGTAGCATTCACAATTAATCCTCAAAGAAGCGCTGTAATTCTGACCTCACTCAACTATCAGCTTTTCGACTGGGTAATTGAAAACCTTGTTAAGAATGCAGTAGATGCTATGGCTGGGCAAGGAGCCATTAATATTGACATTGAGGATGAAGAAAAATTCGTGGTAGTCGACATCAGCGACACCGGTAAGGGGATTCCCCGGAAAATGCAAAAGACCATTTTTAATCCCGGGTTTACCAGTAAGCAACGTGGCTGGGGCCTTGGCCTTTCACTTGCCCAGCGGATCATTCGCGAAAATCACGATGGGAAGATTTTTGTAAAATCATCCATTCCCGGAAAGGGTACTACTTTCAGGATTATGCTCAGAAAATAGTGCATTGCGCCAGGTTTAATCACATGAATTCAAGGTTGTTTTTAGGAGACTTAATCCTGTCAAACCTTTGAAATGCCGCACAGGAGCCATTCAGCAATCCTGCACGACGTTTTAAAGGATCTGGTTGTTTCACGGATTCTCCGACAATCCAAACGGAATCCTGAGGTTGAGCGCAATGTTTCTTCCCGGATTGAAATAGTTAACCTCCTTCAGGGTCGATAAATGGTCAATGTACTTGATGTCAAAAAGGTTGTTTACTGCTAAGCCTATGGTAATCAATTGTTTTAAAACTTTCAGCCTGCTTCCTATTCCGATGTCAAACAAGGTATAGCCATTTGATTTTTCCTCTTCAGCCGATGGGTTCCCCTGATCGAATGCCACAAGCAGGTTTAAGCTGATATATGCATGATGAAGAAAAGCAAGTTTTTCTTTTTCAAACCGTAAATCACTGTGAATCTTATTGGCAGGGATAAATGGAAGATATCCCCCGGTTGTCTTTTTGCCGGTAACATTTGAAAAAGTTGTCTCAAAATGCAACCATCCCATCTTTTTAGGATGAAAATGAATGCCGGCCTCAAAACCATAAAGCCGGGCATCTGATTGCATATATTTGTAGATCCGGTCACCGCTTGTTGCTGTATCGTCGGTGGGTGAAATGTAGATGTAAT
>JAAXUD010000718.1 GCA_013336205.1 Lentimicrobium sp.
GAATGTTTTTTTTCGATTTGGATCAGCCGAAGCTGTTTCGATGTTGAAAGCATTAAGTCAGAAAACATGCCAGCGGTTGTTTGCCTGCCGTGCCAAAGTTTTTTTAAACTATAATTTTAGTATTCTAACTAATTGAAAAACAGTAATTAAATAATGTTATTTATAATCATTCCAAACTTAGTTGACAACGCCGGCCTGTGCCATGATTTTCCATTTTGGTTCTGTGACGGACAGTGAATTCCCGGAATGGGACAAAGATCGTATTTTGGACCAGAGGTTGAAGAGGTGAATTTCCAATATCCAATAACCAATACCCAATTTCCACTATCAAATTCCTAATTTCTAATGTCTAATTTCTAAAGGTCCAATTTCCAATTTCCAACTTTCCTTGATTACAATGTTTGCGCGCGTCTTACCTTCTGACCTGTCTGCCTGGCAAACAGGCAGGCGCGTGCCCTGGCTTCATATAGTAGGTCTTTATTCCATTATTCCAATTTCCAACTTTCCAATTTCCAAAATCCAATGACCAATCTTAAAAGTCATTAGGATTTTTAATTATAACATTAGTTCATGTCATTTATCAACGCTTTATGGCATCCAATTGTCCGATACCGAATGAAATTTCTCTCTGCATTGATAATAGGGTAGTTTTTATTATTTTAGCAGGCTATATCTGGTCCTTATGCTTGAAATCATTGAAGAACTCAATCAACTGGAAAAGCAGCAGATTCCTGCCGCACTTTGCATTGTTACTGAAACTTCCGGTTCAACCCCGCGCAAGGCCGGTGCCAAGATGCTGGTTTTTGCAGATGGTTCAATTAAAGGCACCATCGGTGGTGGAGGTATTGAACATCAGGTGATTAAGGATGCAGTTCAGGCGCTTGCCGAAAACAAGGAGCCTTATCTGAAACACTTCAACCTTTACGATGATCTCAACATGGAATGCGGCGGCACTATGCAGGTTTACATTGAACCCATGGGCTGCCAACCCCGTCTCTATATTTTCGGCGCTGGTCATATTGGCAAAGCCGTGGCCGGATATGCTACTGGTCTTGGCTTCAGGCCAATGGTGATCGATCAGCGCGAAGAACTTATCCGGGCGTGGGATGTTCCGAAAACGGAAGCCAAAGCGGGTGATTACCTTTCTATTATTGAAAATCTGACATTTGATAAGAATACCTACATCGTTATTGTCACCCCGCAGCATGAATTTGATGAAAAAGTAATGATTGCCTGCGCCCCACTTAAATATGCCTACCTGGGGATGATTGGCAGCAAACGGAAGGTGGCGGAAATCAGTAAACGGGCAAACGAATTCCATAATATCTCCGGGGAAATACTCACAAAAATTGATATGCCTATTGGTATTCCCTTTGCTGCGGAGACTCCGGCTGAAATTGCCATCAGCATTGTTGCCAAACTGATTGATGTGAAAAACAAACTGAAGAAATCATGAACGGGCAGCAGCATAGTATCCGGTTTCTGTTGAACGATAAACTTATCGAGCTGGATTTTCATGCTTCCTCCGGAATAAAACCTTCCACCACCGTGCTGAATTACCTGCGATCCCTGCCTTTTTATAAAGGCGTTAAGGAAGGCTGTGCCGAGGGCGATTGCGGGGCCTGTACCGTGGTAATTGCTGAAAGTCAGCATGATACGTTGGTTTATAAAACCATAGACAGTTGCCTGGTTTTTCTGCCCATGCTGCATGGAAAGCAGTTGATCACAGTTGAACACCTGGCCGAGGCAGAAAACCTGCATCCCGTTCAGCAGGCTATGCTTGACGAAAACGGCAGTCAGTGCGGTTATTGTACGCCGGGTGTTGTCATGTCCCTTTTCGGGCTTTATAAAAACAAACACAAGCCTGCACATGAAGACATTCAGGATGCGCTTACCGGGAATCTCTGCCGTTGCACCGGTTATCGTCCGATCGTTAATGCGGCAGTCGTTGCCTGTAATACTGAAGCGGACGATAAATTTGAGCGGCAATCGAACGAAATCATCAACAGGCTGAATGACATTAATCGGTACAAATCTCCACTGGTTCTTATATCAGCTCAGCAAAAGTATTATAAACCTTTAACACTGGCCGATGCCCTGGCGTTTCGCAAGCTCCATACTGCAGCAGTTATTGTTAGTGGTGCCACGGATATTGCGCTGCTTCAGACCAAGAAGAAGGAGCTTTTACCTGAAATTATCGATATTTCAGCGATTGAGGAGCTCCGGTATTTTCGTGAAGATGAACACACCTATT
>JAAXUD010000719.1 GCA_013336205.1 Lentimicrobium sp.
ATACCTTCTTCCGCCGGAGCACTCAGTATTAACGGTCCACATGCCAGTATTACCTGGTCGGCTTCATTTTCAGGGCTTGCTCAGCTTTCTGTGCGGGGAATCAATGCTTGTGGCACCTCATCCTGGTCAGCGCCGCTTGAAATAGAGGTTGTTCCTGCGCTTATGGCGCCAGCTCAGCCGCAGGGACCGGTTCTGTTTTGCACGGGTGGAACAACAGGAAGCTATAGTACAGAACTGATAAGTAATGCAAATTCATATCACTGGGTCCTTAATCCTGCGAATGCAGGTGCCATAACAGGCAGTTCAAATGTAGCTGTAATAGAATGGAGTGCAGGGTTTTCAGGAAGTGCTACCCTGAAAGTGGCCGGGCAAAATGCATGTGGATCAGGTCCTTTTTCACCTGTGCTGGAGATTTTTATAGCCAATCCGATTCAGGCATCGGCCGGAAATGATACTACCGTTAATTTGGGCGCCACTGTTATATTGAAAGGCAGCGTTGACGGAAGTCCGCAGTCGTTGCTATATCACTGGGAACCGGCCTCATTGCTTGTAAATGCGGATATTTTACAACCTGTAACCTTACCTTTGATAAATGCTACCGTTTTTTCTCTTTTGATAACCAATACAGAAACCGGATGCACAAGCGGGGACGATGTTCTGGTTGTTGTTGAAGGTGCTTCTCTCAGTGCCCAGGTTACAGGCAGTCCTTTGGCGATCTGTGCAGGTAATACCGCTCAGTTAAGTGTGCAGGCTTATGGCGGCATCGTTGGCAACTATCAGTACAGTTGGAGTATAGCCGGGGAGATTTTCAGTAACCTGCAGACTATTGAAGTTAATCCGGGCAATACAACTATCTATCATGTGGATGTTTGTGATGGGAATTCCACTGTTTCAGGAAGCATTACTGTAGAAGTTTGGCCTATCCCGATAGCTGATGCCGGAACAGATCAATCTATTAATAATGGGGCTTTTACCCAGTTGAGCGGTGCTGCTTCAGGAGGGCAGGAGCCATTCAGTTATCAATGGTCTCCGGCTGATTCACTGCTAAATCCCAGCCAGCAATCCCCGCTTACAAAAAAGCTTTCAACTACTACCTTGTTTTTTCTGATCGTAACGGATGCAAATGGTTGCACCAGTATGGCTGACCAGGTGGTTGTTAATGTCAATGGTGGTTTGCTGAATATAAATCCTGTCGCCACCGATCCGGTTATTTGTTTCGGAGAAACAACCCAACTATTCGCCCTGGCTTCTGGGGGAAATAATACTTATTACTATACCTGGAAGGTTGGAAATGAAGTAATTTCAACCGAAGAAAATCCTTTGGTGGCACCTTTAGTTACAACCACATATTCTTTGCAGGTTTATGATACATACAATATCGCGACGGGAACTGTTACAGTTCAGGTGGATCCATTGCCTGGCGTTAATCTGATTGGACCCGGCGTTCACTATGAAGGAAATACAATTCTCGCCTGTGTATTTGATACAGTGTCGATTGTTCTTAATAACCCCAGGGCCAGCTTCCTCTGGTCAGATGGCTCTACCGGCAATTTGATGGAATTATCGACAAGTGGGTTTAGTTTTGATTTACGGGAAATATGGGTGGAAGTTACTGACACGCTTACCGGCTGTCGCACCCGGGCTGAAGTAAATGTTTCTTTTACCTTTGTTGAATGCTCTTATGGATTGGATGATTTTTCTAAGAATGATAAGCTTTTATTATTCCCCAATCCGGCAGGCGACAAAGTAATTATCAGACCTGTTGATGTCAGAAACGGAGATTGCCTGATACAATTGTTTGGAATCACAGGCAATGCTATAAGCGAAACATCAGGACACTGGTCATCTGAAGGAATTGAAATCAACCTGGAAAATGTTGCAGAGGGTATTTACCTACTTAAAGTAATTTCAGACAATGAGACAAGCTTACTCAAACTTGTAGTTTCTAAGTAGTCAAGAGTCGGAAGTCGGAGGTCGGAGGTCGGAAGTCGGAAGTCGGAGGTCAGAGGTCGGAGGTCGGAAGTAAGAGGTAAGAGGTAAGAGGTAAGAGGTAAGAGGTAAGAAGTCACAACTAGCGCGCGTCTTATTTTCTGACCTGTTTGCATGGTTGCCCATGCAATCAGTCAGACGCCTGCCACTGCCCTTTAACCAGCATCTATATGTATTCTTGATTCCAATAGTCAATTGCTATTAAAAGTTGGAAGTAAGAAGTCGGAGGTCGGAAGTCAGAAGTCGGATCCCGATAGCTATCGG
>JAAXUD010000203.1 GCA_013336205.1 Lentimicrobium sp.
ATTGATGGTTTCATAAATGCCTGAGGCCAGTTTCCGGGGATCGTAACGGCGGGCCACCAGTTCACGGGCATAGGGCAGAATCACCGGTCCCAGGTTGAGCTCGGGGTTTAGGTTTCCGGCAAACTTCTGTATGGTGGCCAATGCTTTTACGAGCATAAAAATGCTCGAAGGAATCTTAAGCTTATACTTAACCATCAGGTTGATGCACTCCTGCATAATCCTTGAAAAGTCAATTTTTTCAAAAGGCAGGTATGCATTGCTTTTTAACAACTGATCAATTTCAAATTCCAGGTCACTTTCTTCTTCAAAGAACCGGATACCACACAAGGTTATCAGCGACTGGGTAATTGCAGCGGCATCGGAGCGGTAGAATCCCATGGAAAAACTTGCAAGGAAACTCAAATGGTTTGGTTTTAGTACCCCAACCATGCCAAAGTCTATCAGGGCAATAACATTGCCGGGCAGGATGAAAATATTTCCCGGATGCGGATCGGCGTGAAAAAAGCCGTGCTTCAGTACCATTTTCAACACGAGGTCGGCTCCGTTAGCAGCGATAACTTCAGGGTCTAATCCATGCTTAATGAGCACCTCCGGTGAGTCAGGCGTAATACCTTCAACCTGTTCCATAATAATGATACGGCGGGTAGAATATTCCATATAAACCTTTGGAATATGAACCCTGGGATCATCCTTGAACATTTCGCCGAAGCGGAGCAGGTTTGATGACTCGTTGTAATAATCGAGTTCTTTGATGATACTCTGCCCAAATTCATCAATCAGTCCGACAATGTCAATGGCGGCCAATTCAGGATAACTCTTGATGGCACTTTTGGCAAGATAGCGCATCAGGTAAAGATCCAGTTTAATTTTATTCTCAATGTGAGGCCGTTGTATTTTAACGATCACCTCTTCACCTGTAAGCAACCTTGCTTTGTAAACCTGACCAATTGATGCTGAAGCGAGGCATTTGTTGTCGAATTCACTGAATACTTCCTCCATTTCAAGGCCAAGTTCTTTCCTGATCAGCCTGTGTGCATCTTCATCATCGAAGGGTCGGGCTTTTGACTGAAGTTTCTTCAGTTCGTTTCGGAACCTGTCTGAAACCATGTCGGGCCGGTCGGCCAGGATTTGTCCGAATTTAATATAGGTTGGTCCCAATTCCTCGATGGTAACCCGGATGCGTTCCGGTGTTGAATATACCTGGCGTTTGTGGCTGCTTTTCTTTCTGAATAGCTTTTGACCTACACGCGAGCGGTTAATCCACTCACGCAGGGCATGATGCAATATCACAAAAACAATCTCCTTTGCCCTGATTAGTTGCAGATATATAATGTAGATTCTGCGAAGGTTCATTTTACATCCTCCTGTTTCCTGTCTATTTTTTCCGTTAACTGTTCAATGGCTTTCCGCAGGTCCCTGATTTCAGACCTGAGCTCTTCCTGGGTAGCCTGCCCCGATGCCCGGGCCAGATTTTCGAATGAAAGATAGTCCTTGAGATCATCCATCTGGGTAAACAGAAATTCGTACAGTTTATTCAGGTCGTTGGGGTCATCCATGTAGCCGGATAAAAGTTGCGTAATCTTCTCTTCAAAAGCTTCACGGTTCATAAGACCATAGGCAAGCAGGAGCCTTAACAGCAATTTGGATGGTATTTTCATTTGAATTTGAGTTCTGGAATTTAATAAACAAAAAGAAACATAGTTTGATTTTCAACATCAGTTTTAAATTCTGATGCTTCGGTTTCAGTTGTATAACTATTGATTCAGCTCAATGGTATAGACTCTGAACCGTTTTACCAACCGGGCATTCAGCCGTTCAACCACCGACCTCATCCGGGTGTTGGTCTCTAAAATCAGGTGGGTGGCTATACTTTTATAGCCTGCTTTTTTTGCAGATTCGAGCAATTTCAGTCCCATCCAGACTTCAAGCCCATGACCTTGTAATTCAGGCCTGACAGCGCCTAGCATGAGGTCGAGCTGCGTGGCTGTTTTCATCGATCTGTAGATGTGATACCATCCGAAAGGGAACAACCTGCCTCTGGCTTTCATAATGCCGGCTGACATATTTGCCAGACCGACCACATAGGCAACAATTTGATTATTACTGGTTATAATTTTAACGAACCCGGGGTTGAGCACTGGCATATACCGTTTAGCGAGGTCCTGCATTTCTGTTTCATTCAACGGATAGAAACCATAAAGCTGACTGTAGGTTTCATTGGTTAATCTGAGTACCGGCAGGATATATGGACGCAGCTTTTTTTTGGAAGTAAATTCAATAATCTCGTACCTGTTGCTGTTTTCAACCCTTTGGCCGGCACGTTGATAAACATCGGGTAACAATATATTTAAATCAAACCTGTATGTAAGACAGTCAAGATATTTTTTGAATCCTGCTTTCTCAAGAAAAGCCGGCATATAGGGAAGGTTACAGTTGGTGTCGATCAAGGGCAGGTCGTCAAACCCTTCAATCTGAAATCCCTGTGGATCTTTGTCTGAGAAACCATACGGTCCGGTAAGATTTAACATTCCTTTCTGACTGGCCCAGCTGTGGACAAATGCAAGCAGAGATCCGGCAGTTTCACTTTCTTCATAACAATCAAAAAATCCAAACCTGGCCGTTTTTTCGTTGTGCTGCTCATTATAGGTGTTGTGAATAATTCCCATGATCCGGCCACGTGGAATTTTGTTCTTATACGCAACAGCCATAATAGTTTCGCAATGATTGAATGCCCTGTTTTTCTTTGGGTTGAAAAAGTTCCAATCATCAATATATACGGGAGGCAACCAGTTTTTATGATTTACATGGATACCCCCGGGTAGTTTTATGAAATCTTTTAGGGTTTTGTGATTGTTAACAATCTTAATTTCAATTTCCATAAAAGAACCTGATTGTTAGATATTCTGATCTAGTTTTTCACTGCCTGCACTATGATTGTTGTACAAAGATGATTTATTTCACCCGTATTTGCAAAAGAAAGTATTGTAATTTAGTGGTTTGAAAAGCGCCAGACAAAACAGCTGCTAAATAATAAGACAAAAAAGCGCTTAAACATTGATAAATATCTACTTATGACAGAAGTTGCATATATAGGAGAGCATTTGCTTCCCGGAACCATTGGACGATTTTTGATTTACCTTTCAATCTTGTCTGGTCTTGCCGGAATTTATTTCTATCAGAACTTATCAAAGAAGGGTTCAGACCATCGGTCAATGCTCAGATTAGGTCGTTCGGCCTATCTTTTACAAACATTTTCGATCGTGGGCGTAAGCCTTGCTTTGTTTTATCTGATTGTAAATCATTGCTTCGAGTATGCTTATGTTTTTAAGCATTCTTCAACACTGATGCCGGCAAAATATATTATTTCCAGTTTCTGGGCAGGGCAGGAGGGGAGTTTTCTTTTGTGGGCATTTTTTATAGGAACTTTTGGGATAGGGGCGATGTACACTGCCCGGAAACTTGAGGGGCCGGCTATGATTGTGGTTATACTTGCACAGTTGTTCCTGATGTCTATGGTGTTAGGTTTTAATATTGCAGGTTTTTCGCTGGGCAGCGATCCTTTTCAATTGTTACGATTGGTGCCGGAGAATATGCCCAATGATTTTTTCAGAAATCCGAATTACCTGAGTTTTATCACGGATGGCAACGGGCTTAACCCATTGCTTGAAAATCCGTGGATGGTTATTCATCCTCCTTTGCTCTTTATGGGCTATGCCACTGCAATTTTTCCTTTTGCTTTTGCTTTCGCATCGCTGGTTCAGAATGACAAACGTTATTGGTTCAAACCAACACTTCCCTGGTTATCGCTTTCAATTGGATTGCTGGGAACCGGATTGATAATGGGAGGAGCCTGGGCTTATCAATCCCTCACTTTTGGTGGTTTCTGGGCATGGGATCCTGTTGAAAATGCTTCACTTGTTCCCTGGCTGGTGCAGATTGCCGCTTTACACTACCTATTGCTTTCCTATAAGCGTGATAAGTATTATTTTGGAACCTATATTTTTACATTTCTTGGTTTTATAATGGTATTATACGCCAGTTATTTAACACGTTCAGGTGTGCTGGGCGAAACTTCTGTTCATGCTTTTGGAGACGATGGCAGAAGTTTTCAGCTGATTTTATTTACTGCTGTCTTTACGGTTTTACCTGCCTGGTTACTTTTCAAAAGACGAAAAGCGATACCTTCCAGCGAGTTGCCATCTCTGTTCTCAAGGGAGTTTTTAATGATGTATGGCTCTATTGTGTTGATGCTCTCTGCTTTTCAGGTAATCAGCACTACATCGGTACCTGTTATCAATAAAATATTTGGAACCGGCCTTACTCCGCCATCCGATGTGGTCGGATTTTATAATACATGGCAACTGCCATTTGCTATTTTAATTACAATTCTTCTCGGTGTCGGCCAGTATATTTCTTATGGCCAGAACGATCTGAAAATGTTTTTCCGTCAGGTAATCTATCCGTTTGTTATCTCATTGGTAATTGGAATTGTCGGTTTTTTTGCCGATGCAGATATGAGTATTGCGCATGTTGTTTTTTTAATCTGTATCTCATTTACCATATTAACATCTTTGGGTTACCTGTTCAGATTTGCAGGTGGTAAAGGAAACACCGGTGCTGCAATTACTCATGTTGGGTTTGGTCTGTTCCTACTGGGCGTGCTTCTTACTTTTGCAAACACAGAGATTTTATCAAAAGCCAACGCCGGGGCCATGGCAGGTGGTGGTGAGAATATCATGCTGTTTAAAGGGCAGGTCAAACAAATGGGCAAATATCACGTTTGCTACAGCGGTAGTAAAGTAGAGCGTGATGAAACATTTTACCAGATTGATTTTTTAAAAAAGGGCGCTGATGATAAGCTCTACCTTGACTACTCGGTTTTTCCTTCGATAAAAGTCAACTCAATGATGGGGAATGTGCATAATCCCGATACCAGGAATATGCTTCGGGGCGATATCTATATGTATCTTACCTATGCAGAAGATCAGTCAAAAAGGACTGCCGACGGATTTCTGCAGACAGACCTTGCCGAAGTCAGCCCGGGTGATACATTAAAAGCTGCTGGAATCAATATCTTATTCGACTCTTTATCTGTAACTCCTATGGATGAAAATGCCACGGAAGTGACTATCACTGCCACAATGAAAACTATTGATAATACAGGGAAAGCCACTTTTTACCCTCTTACTTATGCATTAAAAGGTGGTTACGCTGAAAGCGGGATGGTTAACATAGGCGATAAAGGTGTAAAGCTTAGTTTTGCCGGTGTTTCTGACCAGGCTAAGACAATTCAGGTTGGGATCTTTGAAAAACAACAGGAGTTTATTGTTGCCAAGATTATGTTCTTCCCGTGGATCTGGATTGTTTGGGTAGGATCGGTCATTATGTTTTCCGGCATTACTGTCAGCATATGGCGACGCGCGGTTAAGGCAAAGCAAGCAGCTGAATAATGCTGTTTGTAGGCAAAGGAATCCGTTAATCTGAAAATTCGATAATTTGAGAATTAGCCACAGTGAGCCTGACCGCCTTTGGAGGGCTCCCTTCAATCGGTTTGGAAATTTGAATGATGGAGTATTTCTGACTTCTCTCGTCATCCCGCTTCCGCATGCTTACGAGACAAGCGACTTCTGACATCTGACCTCTGAATTTTGAATCTTCAACCCTGGTTTTTGATTGCCAACTGCCCTTTGCCTATTGCCAACTTAATTCTTGAGTCTTGAATTATTCAATCCGGGTTTTTCATTGCCAACTGCCCTTTGCCTATTGCCAACTTAATTCTTGAATCTTAAATTTTTCAATCCCTGAATTCATACAATACGCTTAACTTTGTATCTTTCCTGAAATATATAAATCATGCCTGTCGGGAGTGTTAATAGAATTTCATTTGCCGGTTCGGGTAATGTCGCAGGACACCTGGCTTCCGCGCTTTTCAGGGC
>JAAXUD010000204.1 GCA_013336205.1 Lentimicrobium sp.
ATAGTTCGTCCCAGCTGGGTTTTCGCCCAGGCAAGCAGGTTGTCGAGTAACTGGAACGTTGATTCTGTAGAGTTCTGAATCTGGTTTAACATCATTTTACGTTCATCGTCGGTAAAATCATCGTACTCATCGCTGAGCAATCGTGTAAAGCCTAAAATGGAAGTAAAAGGGCTGCGCAGGTCGTGGGCAATAATGGAGAAGAATTTATCCTTGGTGAGATTCGCTTCTTTCAACTGCAATTCGGTGAGTTTTTGCTGTCCTTCGACCAGCTTGCGGCTGTGCACATTTCGTGAAACAGCGATCACCTTTCCTGTGACTTTGCCCTGGCTATTGTGCTGTTGCTGAAGCATGCTTTCGAACCAGATAAGTTCGCCCTGTTTATTTCTGAGCCGGAGGGTAATCAGCATTGGTTCTTTACCTTCCTGAATACTGTCTTTACAGGTTGAAAGCATAGCCAGATCTTCTTCATAAACCAGCTCTTTAACAAGGCCTCCTATAAGTTCGTCAGGTGAATAGCCTAAAATGAATTTCACACTTGGAGAAACATATTCTATTGAGTCGTCGCCGGAGTGAATAGAAATAATGTCGTTTGAGTTTTCGGCAATCAGCCTGAACATCTCTTCGCTTCGTTTTATGGCTTCGCGCGAGGCCTCAATTTCAGTTACATCACGACCAACCAATTGGAATTCTTCCGGCTGTTTGTCTTTCCCGAAAATGGCCCTGATTGTCCAGTGTATTACGTTTATATCGCCACTTTCATGGCTGAAGCGTTGCTCAAAATCCTTAAATTCCTTTGAAGGAGAAATATGTTTAAGCTGTTTATTAATTTTCAGATTGTCCTTTTCAGAAAAAACCTGATGAAGAGATTTTTTAAGCAGGTTCCCGACGGAATCACCGAAAAACCGGGCAAAAGCCTTATTGATAAATGTGAAAGTGCCATCGGGTCTTATCCTGCAGATTAGTTCTGACTGATCATCAATAATGGTTTTAAAAAGCCGCTGGTTGTTAAAAAGCCGGTTGCTGAAATCTTTTTCATCGGTAATATCAAGCATTATCCCGGTAACTTTAGCAGGATTAGTTTCGGTGCCTGCCACGTAGTAACCCGATTTTCTGATCCATCGGACCATTTGGTTAACTGTAATCCGGAATTCCATGTCGAACCAACCGGACTGTCGGGTAATTCTGGACCACATTTCTTTTACCCGTGATATGTCTTCGCTGTAAACCTTTGACATCCAGGTCTGCATGCTTAACAGCTCTTTTTCGAGTCCGAATATATCGTAACATTTGTCAGTCCATACCAGGCTCCCGGACGATGGTTCCCATTCCCATGCGCCTGAATTCAATGCGTTTAAAGCTATTTCAAGACGGTCTTTATAACTTGAAACTTCATTTTCGCTTTCAATTAATACATTTATCTTTTGTTGAAACTGGTTGTTGATTTCTTCAAGTTCAGAAATCCGCTGTTTTAAAAAGTCCTCTGGATTGTCATTCTTACCTTCGCCCGGTATCTTTATAGCTTGATCACCACTAAGTTCACATATAAGGCCAATAATACCCTGCAAATTTTCTTCTTTATCGCTTAAAGGCGACTTTATAATAAGTACCGTATTGTTTTCTGAATCATGACTTTCAAGCATGGTTTTATAAATTACCCTGTTGCCTGATTTTATCATTTGTTCATCAGCCGAAATGTGAATGCCGGCTGTTTCT
The DNA here is from genome assembly GCA_013336205.1 of Lentimicrobium sp. GTDB lineage: Bacteria > Bacteroidota > Bacteroidia > Bacteroidales > Lentimicrobiaceae > Lentimicrobium. The sequence continues at coordinate 1,714 of JAAXUD010000204.1, forward strand.
TTATCATAAAGGCTGTAAATGGTCTTGCCGATTAGTTTATCAGCCGGGATGCCGAAAATTTCACTGAAATGATTATTAAATGCAATATAGTGGCCTTTCAGGTCTTTAATAAACATTGGAAAGGGCAGTGATTCAAGCAACCGTATGGGGAAGGAGATGCTGTCAGGCTGATCAGGCGTTAATTGCCGGAAACCAGGCCTGTAATAAATAAAATCACCCAGGATTTCAATTTCCCTGTCATTTACAGATAAATCTTCAACTGGCATTTTATGGGCATTAATATCCATACAAAATTAAGTTTCCGGATATTAATTTCCGGTTATTGCTATTAATCAATATATTGTATTAAAATCAGCTTGGCTTAACAAAAATAGAGGGCAATTTAGCAATCAGAAGCAGGCAGTGGTGTTTTTCAGTTTATCAGGGAGTTAGTTGTATAAAATCAGGAAAATAAAGAATCAAATCTGATAGAGCCGATTATTAATTAATTATCAGCTTAACGGCAGAAATCAGCCCGTTTTTGCTAAAAATTGGAATGAAATGATAACCTGAACTATTTAGAAAAACTGTTTTGTAGGAATTACAAAAGTTTTCAAGACATAAAGATAAAACAATATCCACAAACGGGATAATGAAATGAAAATTTTTATGAAAAATTATCAAAAGGCTTTAGCCTTTCTGGTTGAAGAATACAAGGAGTTGCTGATTTCCGCTTGCCGCTTTGGTTTTTCTTATTTGTACCCTTCGTTGTGTACACTTTTTACCGCTCTTCCCGAGGGGTCGTTCTGATTCCGGAATGAAGCATCCCATGCCAGCGCCTCCGGTGTGCTACAGGCAACGGATGGAACCGAAGGGACACATTGAGCTGCGGCGTCAGACGGGTAGTGACCGGCAAAAATTGCACGATAGAAATACTCTTCTTTTGACATGGGCGGATTAACCGGAAAGCGGTAGCCGGCATTTGCCAGTTGCTCATCGCTTACCTGCGACGATGTGAGTTGTTTCAAGGTATCGATCCAGCTATAGCCAACACCATCGGAAAACTGTTCCTTCTGCCGCCAGGCAATACTTTCGGGAAGGTAATCCTCGAATGCTTTGCGCAGTATCCATTTCTCCATTTTGCCATCTTTAGCCATTTTATCGTCAGGGTTGAGGCGCATGGCTACATCCAAAAATTCCTTATCGAGAAATGGCACCCTGCCCTCAACACCCCAGGCAGCCAGCGATTTGTTGGCTCTCAGGCAATCGTACAGGTGAAGTTTAGAAAGTTTTCTCACGGTTTCTTCGTGAAAAGAGCGGGCGTCAGGGGCTTTATGAAAGTAGAGGTAACCACCAAACACTTCATCGGCTCCTTCGCCAGAGAGCACCATCTTGATTCCCATCGATTTTATTACCCTGGCCAACAGGTACATCGGGGTGGATGCCCGCACTGTGGTAACATCATAGGTTTCGAGGTGGTAGATTACATCCCGTAAAGCATCCAGCCCTTCCTGAATGGTAAATTCGATTTCATGGTGCACCGAACCGATATGACCGGCAACCAGCCTTGCTGCTGCCAGGTCGGGCGAGCCTTTTAATCCTACCGCAAATGAGTGCAATTGAGGCCACCAGGCTTCCTGCAGATCGTGTGATTCAATCCGGCGGGCAGCATATTTTTTGGCAATGGCTGATATTATAGATGAATCCAGTCCACCAGAAAGCAGCACACCATAAGGAACATCCGACATAAGCTGCCGGTGCACCGCTTCTTCCAAAGCGATGCGGAGTTCGTGAATATTGGAATGATTGTCTTTCACATTTGCGTAATCAGACCAGTCGCGGGCATACCATTTTTTTATTTCTCCCTCTTTGCTATAAAGATAATGGCCTGGCAAAAACTCCTGTATGCGGTTACAAACACCCTCGAGGGCTTTAAGTTCCGATGCTACATAGAAATTGCCGTGTTTGTCCCAGCCCATGTATAGCGGGATAACCCCGATATGATCACGGGCGATCAGGTAACAATCATTTTCTGTGTCATAAAGGGCAAAGGCGAAAATCCCGTTCAACTCTTCCAGAAAATGAATGCTTTTCTCGCGATAGAGTGCCAGAATTACTTCACAATCGGAATGTGTGAGGAAATCATAGTTGTTTACGAGCGATTTGCGTAGTTCCAGGTGGTTGTATATCTCACCGTTTACTGATAAAATCAGCTTACCATCGCGGCTTTTCAGCGGTTGTCCTCCTGATTGAGGATCAACAATGGATAAGCGTTCGTGGGCAAGTATTGCTTTATCGCTACAATATATACCCGACCAGTCTGGTCCGCGGTGTCTTATTTTCTTCGACATGTCAAGAACCTGCATCCGAAGATTCTGTGAATCTGATTTTAGTTCGAAAACACCTACTATTCCACACATACTATTTGTTTTAAGTTGAATATACTTTCGTCAACAGCCAGAAGCAAAAAAGGCTTCCCGATTCCGGAAAGCCTCTGTGATTTTTACAATGCAGCTTTCCTAACCCGTAAACGGATTATTATTAATAGCTGAATTGATGTTGTGAATCATTGTGCTGATTGATTGAATAGCAAAGATAATAAATTCCCGGTTTAATCTCCGGTTTTTTCTGCGAACATTTGCAACCCGAATTTATTAAGGCATTGATGGCATTTCGGCGATTTCTATTCCGGCCGGCACTTCAAATTTATTATCCGGAATACTGATATTTTCTTCAAATTTTGTAGCTTCCATTGTATAGAAATCATTGGCCATTTTAAGTGGAATGCCTTTGTAATACCACATTTTGGTTTTCATCGGCTGACCTTCCTCGCCCTGTTCGGCAACTTCAACCACAATACAGTCCTTTCCCAGAAATGTTTCATTTGCCAGAATTTTACCGCCTTCTTTTTCAATCATCTGCCTGAATGTGACGTCGTCTTCCGATTTGATCAGGTCGGTCGGGTCTTCATCCATTTCACTGTCTTTGGATTTAAATCCGGTTTTCTCCGAAAGATTAATGATGTAACTCCAGCCTTCTTTCATAATCATCAATGATTTTTCGCTGCTTTTCATGCCCATCACCTCACTTTGCGAATCGGTGTAAATGGCCTGGCGGTCATTTTCGTTGTCAATCCATTGGGTCATAATGGAGGTGCTTTTCATTTCAGCGGATTTTACGCTGGTTTTGTATTCAATCATAAAGGTTTTCATTCCGGCCATCTCTTTGGCTACATCCCCCATTTTAGAGTCGGCATTGGTGTTGCTGCCGCCACCGCAAGAGGTGAATAAGGCAACCATCAGGCTGAAAGAAACCGCACTTAATACGTTTAATGTTCTCATTTTTTTGATTTTGAAGTTTATAATCATTCTATAATCTGGCTTGCTTCTATTCCATTTTCCACAACCGGATAAACGATAAACAGTTGTTTGTTATTGTTTTTGTAGACCTTTAATTGATTGATGTCCTTCCATTTAATGCTGTTGAACCAGGCTGTTTGAAAAAGGGGTTCTGTGTGATCGGGGGGCATGCTTACCTGTTCAGCGATCGCATTCAGCAATGGCACCTGCGACATGCCCCATAATTCAAGCATACCCCGGGTGTCGATGGTCCGGTTGTTTTTCATGTCATAATGGTAAACATTGTATTCCGATGTTCCTTCGGACAAATGCCAGGCATTTTGTGTTTCAATGACCAGGCTAAGCAGGCTATCTTCGACAAAATACTGATAACTGACTTTCAGGAAGTGTTCGTGATCCATGATTTCCTTTCCGCAAAGGCCGATCAGCGATTTGTAATCTGATGAAATACGCTCGTTCAGCTTAGCAAGGGCTGCAGAATTGCCGTTTAACCGGGGCAAGCGGATACAACGTCCATACACGAATGATTTATCAGCGGCATGTGTCACGGTATCGCAGCAAATTGCTGTATCTGTAAGACTGGTGCCATTAAAAAGCAGAATCGTTTCAGTGTTGGTTTCTGAATTGGCTGGCAGGTTCTGTTGTGCGTTTCCTGTTGGGTTATTGCAGCTGCTCAGCAGTAAAATAAGGACAAAGGCATTCAGTCTCAGGATTCGGTTCATCGGTGAATTGATTTTTTTAGTCTAAGATTTGTCAAATGTAAAATGTCGCCTTCAATGAAATGAAAATTCCATCAATGAATCTAGGCGACAGGCTTTTTACTTTTTACTTTTTACTTTTTACTTGAACCTACAACCTTATCTGTCTGAGTATTCCTTCAAGT
>JAAXUD010000720.1 GCA_013336205.1 Lentimicrobium sp.
ATATTGAGGATGGAGGCCGACATTAGCCCGGGAAATACCCTGTTGTCTTTAAGCCTGAATTTTGCTTCAAAATTGATCACATAACCCTGCCTCTTCAGGATATTGGTCAGTTTAATGCGGTCGTCCTGATTGTGCCATATATTGAGATTAAATGCTGTATTACCAATGATTTCACTACGCCTGAAGCCTGACTGGGTAATAAAAGCATCATTAACCTCAACATAACGTCCATCGCTCAGGCTCGTTATGCTGACGAGATCGGGGCTTGCCACAAAAACCGCCCTGAACTTTTCCTCACTTTCCTTAAGAGCGCTTTCCGCTGTTTTCTTTTCAGTAATATCTGTTATATAACCTTCAAGTGCAACTAATTGTCCGTTTTCAAATATGCCACAGCCATTTTCCAATACCCATTTTAAAGTGCCATTAGCATGATATATTCTGTATTCAAGCTGAAAATGTTCATTTTCCGTAATTGACGTCTGGGTTTTATTCCATATGCTTTGCCGATCATCCTTGTGAATTATTGAATTATAAGACCTTACCCTGTTATCAATAAAATCGTCTTTTGGATAACCTGTCAGTTTGGTTATTCCATCGCTTAAGAACTCCATGGTCCAGTCATGGTCATTGCGGCAACGGTATACCAACCCATTTATATTATTAATCAGGGTTGTTATTTTTCGTTCACTCTCTTTAATCGTTTTTTCAGCTAATAATCTTTCGGTAGTATCAGTGAAAATGGCATGCGCCTGGTAGGGGGAAGTCTCCCCATCGCGGAAGTCAGGAATACCATCCACAATGATCCAGCGGGTGTCGTTTGAAACCGGATTGTTAATTCCCATAACCCGGCCCATATCAGCTTTGCCGGTTTTCAGAGCAATCATAATCGGATGCTCATTGCCGGGGTAATCAGTACCATCTTCGCGAATCGATTTCCACCGGGGATCGATGGAGGTGCGGCCCTGCAACTGATCCAGCGTAAGTCCGAGTATTCTTTCTGCTGCCGGGTTGGCTGAAGTTATTATGCCATCAGAATTCTGATATACAACGCCCTGATTCATCGTATCAAACAGGGCTTTACATCTTTTCCCGTCTTCAGGCAATTGGCCGGATGATGAGTCGGAATAGATTATTTCGTGGAAAAGTGTAACACAAAGATCTTTACCAGGCGAATAAACCTGTATGTTGAACCTTTTGCCGGTTTCGATAAACTGTATTGTGAACTCAGTTGAATTTCCCCCGGTAGCAATTCCGGCCATAAGTTGCGGCCAGTTATCAGAAATAGTCTTAAGTTCAGGCAGTAATTCAGACAGCCGCTGGTCTTTAATTGCCGGGGGCGATGACTTGCAAAGAACTGCAAACCGTTCATTTGCCTCCGCAATAATGGCGTCAACCACAATACCATTGCGGTCAAAGTTGATTTTATGGCATGCATATGCAAACGGTGCATTGAATACAACGTCTCTGTAGGAGCATTTATCCATACAGCACCTCCTCCTGGTTTAAATAAAATGCGTGAAATTATCGCTTAATTGATTCTTCCCACCTTGTATTGTAGCAATAAAGGTACATTATAAATCATATGTCTGACCGATTGCAACTGAAATATGTTAAACAGGCCATATATAGCGATCAGGGCATTGGAGAACCCTTTGTCAATCAAACAATTGTAATGCTTCCGGGAATTGCCTGATTATTACCTGGCCAGTCTCTTCGCTATTCTTTCGCGGATTTCTCTGTAGGGAAGTGAGGCCAGCTCAGCGCGCAGCTGTGCCGAATAGTATACCTGATAGCCATAGGCCAGGCATGCAGTTAAAAAGTAAATACCTGCCTGTATCCACAAAGCCATAATTTCTTTACTGGTTTCAGCGATGCCGGCGCCCAGGGAATTCATTTTTATAAATCCGTACATGGCGTTGGAGGAGGGGAATATTTCACGCACGACCAACCAGATGCTGTCGAAATTAGAAAGTGGCCAGATGATACCGGATAAAAAAAGGAGTGGAATCGAAGTAAAAAGGTAGAGCAGCATGGCGCTTTCCCTGTTCCGGAAAAGTACCGACAATGTTAAACCCATAAAAATACTTGATAGAATAAATGGAGTAATAAGTGCCACAATTTCATAAAATCCGGCTGATTGACCATAGCCGAACCACCGCGGAATCATGCCAAGCATATAAACACAAAGCAGGGCATAAATGGAGAAGTAGGCTGCACTTTTACCGGCGATAAGCCTCAGCGTACCCAGGC
>JAAXUD010000205.1 GCA_013336205.1 Lentimicrobium sp.
TTCCGCCGTATCACCGGAAGTCAGGGGTGGCGGACAGGTAGTGGCAGGCAGCAACAACTGGCCAACCACTTTTTATGGCGGCGATGTTGATTACCTCGACATCAAGAAAGTTGAGGTAAAAACCGGAAGAATGTTTACCGAACAGGAGGTTACTTCAGCCGCCAAAGTATGCCTGATCGGGCAGACAGTGGCTGACAACCTGTTTGGTGATGATGTTGATCCTGTTGGGCAAACAATACGGTTTAAGAATATCCCCGTGAAGGTGATCGGGTTACTGGAAGAAAAAGGTGAAAACACCTTTGGCATGGACCAGGATGATCTGCTGATCGGTCCTTATTCCACTGTTCAGAAACGTATGCTGGCCATTACACACATTAATGCAATTCTGTGCTCGGCCATCAGTGAAGAAGCCACCACGCAGGCAGTGGCAGAAGTAACGGCAGCCATGCGGACTTCGCACAAACTGGCTCAAACGGAAGAAGATGATTTTCAGATTCGTACCCAGGCCGAACTGGTAAGTACCTTCAGTTCGATCAGCAACATTCTTACCACGCTCTTAGGCGCTATTTCAGCCATTTCACTGCTGGTGGGGGGGATTGGCATTATGAATATTATGTATGTTTCGGTAACTGAGCGCACCCGCGAAATCGGACTCCGCATGAGCATTGGTGGACGCGGGCTTGATATTATGATGCAGTTTTTATTCGAAAGTACTTTTCTGAGTGTTATCGGTGGTGTTTTTGGCATTCTGCTGGGTGTAACGGCATCTCTGATCATCGGAAACCTGACCGGATGGCCAATTGCAGTAATGCCAGTTGCTGTGGCTATGTCCTTCCTGGTTTGCACAGTCATCGGCATTTTCTTTGGCTGGTATCCCGCCCGGAAAGCGGCCAATCTGAATCCGATTGATGCTTTACGCTTTGAATAGTCAGGGTTGACAGTTAAAAAAGATGAACAGGAATGCATTACATTTGAAATAAATATTCCACTATGAAAGGGAACAAACTTAAAATACTGATCCACCTGGCTTTCTGGACAATGGTAATTATCCTGCCATGGTTTATGATGTCGGGCAACCTTGAGCAGCCTGGTTTTTTTGAAGGACGGTATTATATCAGGATTTTAAATGGAGGGCTGCTTTTTTATCTCACCTATTTTTATCTTGTTCCGGAATTTTATCTTAAAGACCAAAAGCTAAAATTCTATCTGTACACAGCTGCAGTTATTGCCGTGATTTTTGGAGCTACAGAGCTACTCAGCCAATGGCTTTTTCCTGATGACCTGCTGAGACAGCGGATGGACCTGATACGGGAGAAACTAGTGGATGAGGGTGTCGAATTTCATGCACCTTCTGCTTCGATGCGGTATGTAAATTCCATATTCGTTTCCGTGCTTATTTCCGCTTTTGCAATGGGCCTAAGGATAACCGGCGCTTATGCTGAAAAGGAAAAACAGAACCGTGAACTGGAAAAAGAAAAACTTGCTTCAGACCTCGGATTGTTGAAAAGTCAGGTTAGCCCGCACTTCTTTTTCAATACGCTGAATAACATTTATGCCCTCACAGAAACCAGCAGTCCGGACGCTGGCAATGCCATACTGAAACTATCAAAAATGATGCGCTATGTGCTGTATGATTCCGAGCAGGGAAGCACCACACTTGCGCACGAAATCAGTTTTATGAACCACTACATCGATCTTATGCGGCTCAGGTTGAGCGAAAAAGTACATATCAATGTTGATTTCAGGCCACATTCAGTGGATATTTCCCTCCCTCCCATGATATTTATTTCCTTTATTGAGAATGCTTTCAAACATGGAGTCAGTTACCGGGAGCCGTCATATATTGACATCAGCCTGAGAACCACCCCGGAGCAACTTCATTTCACCTGCCGCAACAGCAATTTCGGACACGGGAATGAACAAAAAGGTGTGCACTCAGGCATCGGGCTTGAAAATATCCGGAGAAGACTGGCCTTACTTTATCAGGATAAACACACACTCCTCATAAATGAAACCCAGGCTGCGTTTGAGGTAAATCTCACGATTCAACTTTAAGTAAAATGAAAACAATCCGCACTATAGCAATTGACGATGAACCACTTGCGCTTCAATTGGTTACAGGATATATTACAAAAACTCCCTTTCTGGAGCATTTGGGGAGCTTCGACAGCCCGCTGACCGCTATGGAATTTCTGGAAAACAATCCAGTTGACCTGATTTATCTCGACATACAAATGCCCGACCTGATGGGCACTGAGTTTGCCAGGATCAACAAAGAGAGCAGCCACGTAATTTTTACTACTGCTTTCCCTGATTATGCGGTTGAGGGATTCAGGCTCAACGCCCTGGATTACCTGCTGAAGCCCTTTTCCTATGAAGAGTTTCTTGAATCTGCCAGGCGGGCCAAACAAAGAGTTTCTGTGGAGCAGCCAGCCATACAACAACAAATCGAAACAAGCAGCGACTTTCTGTTTATCAAATCCGATTATAAGGTTAGAAGGATTAATCTATCTGATATTCAATATATTGAAGGCCTGAAGGATTATGTAAAAGTTTATCTTCACGGTGATCCCAAGCCAGTACTAACCCTGGCAACCATGAAACAGATGGAGGGGAAATTACCACCCGACAGATTTATGCGTGTACACAGGTCATTTATTGTAAATCTGCAACGCATTGAAATAATTGAAAGGAGCAGAATTGTATTCGGGAATGTATATATCCCAATTAGTGACCAGTATAAAGAAGGTTTTCAGAAATTTGTTGACAGGAATTTTATTTGAAAGAGACAACAACAGGCTAATCCTTCCTATTATGTTATTTACTACATTCGCTTTTTAAAAAAGTGATATGTGGTTTAAAAGAATAATGCTGATTCTGGTTGCATCAGCTTTCGTTTGTAGCTTCGCTACAGCCCAGGTGCTTATTAATGAAGGCAGTAACCGCAATTACTCCACATTGCCCGATGAAGATGGCGAGTTTCCTGACTGGATTGAACTTTACAATTCAGGAAGCAGTACTGTGAATCTGCTGAATTACTCCATTTCCGATAAACTTTCCAATCCTGTTAAATGGGTGTTTCCTGACGTGGAATTGCTTCCCAATCAGTTTATTAACATTTATTGCAGTGGGAAAAACCGCAGACCGGAACCTGGCTTTACCCATGTGCTTAATGCCACTGCTTTTTCGCCTGTAACAGGTTGGAATACGCATAATTTTACCAATTCATTTTACTGGGACGGCACTTCCGGCATTTTGATCAACACCTGCTCGTACAGTTCAACCGGATATACCTCGAATTCTGTTTTTAACCAGACTGCTACTTCCTTTTTATCGACGTTGTATGCGGTTCAGGACGGCGCCTCAGATGTTTGTGGTGCAACTAACGGAACACCGGTTTTTCAGCGACCCAATATGAAACTGAACGGAATTACCATTGGCACAGGCGAGGTGCAAAACTCAAACATAGGATACCCGGCGCCTTACGGCAACTGGTATTGGTGCGCCCGCCACCAGATGCTGATTAAGGCCAGTGAATTGACTGCTGCCGGATTCTCTGCCGGTTATATCAGTAACCTTTCCTTCGATGTTGTCTATACCGACCCGAACACCGTTTATGACTACATCGACATCAGCATGAAGCTGACCGCTGCCAATTCAGTAAGCTCAACTTTCGCGGCAACAGAGCCAACTGAAACCCTGCATACCAATTTTAAAATTTCAGAAGAGGGAGAAACTATTTATCTGTACAACCCGGCGCATGTGCTTATGAACAGCCTCAGCGTTGATTGCCGGGACCTTGATGTGAGCCGCGGTTCCTTCCCTGATGCTTCCGGCCAGATCTTCCTTTTTCAGCAGGGAACACCGGCAGCCTCCAATAACCAATCGGCCACCTATACCAATTATCTGCTGCCGGTTACTTTTTCTGTCCCTTCAGGCCATTACCAGTTACCGCTGTTTGTGCAGATGAATAATCCCAACGGAACAAGCTCAACAATACATTATACCACCGATGGCAGTGACCCGACGTCTGATTCACCAGCCTATGATGGCAATCCGGTTTATGTTTCCGCTACAACGGCTCTGAAAGCCAGGGCATTTCAGGAAGGAGTGCTTCCCGGACCCTTAAAGGCTGCCACTTATTTTTACGGGGCAATGCACACAACCCCCGTTCTGTCAGTTATTACCGACAACAACAACCTGTATGGTGGTTCGGGAATCTTTGATAACTGGTGGATGGATTGGGAAAAGGCTGCTTATGTAGAGTATTTTGACTCTACTCAAAATCTGGTCTTTTCACAACGAACAGGCATGCAGATAGACGGAGGTGCCGGCGGAAGCCGTTCTCATCCCCAGCATTCATTCAGACTGGAGCCCGGTGATGGGGTGCTGGGTGATGGCCCCATTAACTATCCGCTCATCCCCGATCGCCCCGAAAGAAACAAGTACAGCAAGTTTTACCTGAGGAACGGGAGTAATCAATACCTTATTCTTCCTTACAAAGATGCTACCCAGGTTACCTCAATGAGTAAAGGAACAAATAATTATTATGCAGCCTGGCGACCGGTTTCGGTTTATATCAACGGAGGATATTTCGGTTTGTACGAATTACGCGAAAAAATTGATGCCGAGTATTTTGAAACCCTCGAAGGAGCCGATCCCGACAATACGACCATTCTTTCTCAAAGCTACTGGTACGGTGGTAATCTCAGGGCGGTTGAAGGGAGTGTGGAGCCATTCTATGCATCCATTCAGGCGCTTAACGCGCTTGACCCTGCCAATCCCGCCTACTGGGACCAGGCAAACGCCCTTTTTGATCTTACCTGGTACAATGATTACATTATCGGTGAATCCTGGATGGGAAATACTGACTGGCCATGGAATAACATTAAAATCTACCGTTCAGATGCAAGCAACTACAGTTGGAGATATTGCATTATAGATCAGGAACTGGCGATGTTGCCCAATGGATCTACCGACTGCTTTTTCGATCACATCAACTTTATGATGAACCAGGACCCCGCCATCCCGCACATTTATGTCTGGCTAAAAAGTATCCAAAACGAACGTTTCAGGAACTACTTCATCAACCGTTTCGCGGATGTAATGAATACCAATTACCTTTTCGAAAATATTTCTGCGATTGAAAACAACATGTTTGCACTTACCAATAATGAAATGCCGAATGAGTATATGCGCTGGGGAGATCCCAACAATATTCCCGGGCAAATGGAGAACTTCACGAATAACCATCTTACACTGATTGATCAGTTTTCGCAAAGAACCACCCAGGTAAGAAACCATATTGAATCAAATTTTAACCTTGAAAATCAGGTTGCATTAACCCTGGATGTAATTCCGGCAGGTGCAGGTAAAATTCACATCAGTACGGTTACCCCGGAAGTTTATCCCTGGCAGGGCGTTTATTTTAACGGAATTCCGGTTATGATTACTGCAGAGCCATCCACAGGTTACTTTTTCAGTCACTGGAACGATAACGGGCTTATTTCCGATACCCTGAATGCTGTTTTCCTTGATACGCTAGATGCGGAAACCATAAATTTTACTGCCATTTTCGGGGAGGAACACGTTGGCATTACACCTCCTGAATCCTTTACAAATAGCTTCTCCTTGTATCCAAACCCCGCAACAGAAGTAATTTACCTGTCGGATAAAAACAATTCAAAGGCTGAATATCAGATTGTTGATATGACCGGACATATAATACAGGAAGGAATAACCGAAGGAGCCGGGTCAGTTACATCTATAAATATCAGCAATCTGCCGCCATCCCTTTATCAGTTTAGAATCATGGATGCTGCTAAGGGAGTGGTAAATCTGCATTTTATAAAAGCGGGAACAAAACGCTAGTCTGATAGAATAAGAGACTGTTTAAATTTTGAAAAACTCTATG
>JAAXUD010000721.1 GCA_013336205.1 Lentimicrobium sp.
TCAGAAACTGCTAAAAGGAACTGTTCCGGTGGGAGGATGGATTGAAGGCCCGCTTGCAGAAGCCTGCGATTTAGCCGGTGTAAGTGAGATGCTGATGAATCTGATGTGCGATCCTGATTATTCAAATCTGATCCTGGATAAATGCATGATAGTAGCCCGGGAATTTGCAAAAGCACAGATAAATGAAGGCTGCGACTATATTGGAATTGGCGATGCAATCTGTTCCCAGATTGATGCCGCCACTTATGATTTTTATGTTAAAGACCGGCATAAAGAACTTGTTGATCATATCCATTCGCTGGGATCCAAAGCTAAGCTGCATATCTGCGGGAATATCGAACATTTATTGCCAGCCATCAGCAGTCTGAATGTGGATATTATTGATCTTGACTGGCAGGTTGATTTACATGAAGCCCGGAAAATATTGGGTGATAATGTGGTAATCAAAGGAAATTTAAACCCTGTTATAATTCAGGAAGCAACCTCACAACACCTTGAAAGCATGGCAAACGAACTTGTTCAACAAATGCAGGGCCAGAAATTTATTCTTTCAGGTGGCTGCGAAATCGGTGTTAATACTCCTATAACAAATCTTATGAAATTGGCTGAAATTTCAACCAAAACTAAAACCAATTAACCAATAATACATTTTAGTATGAAAATGAATATGACAGAATGGAAAAATTCCATTTTAGCAAATCCAGATAAAATAGCTGTACCGGTTATGACATATCCCGGACTTCAGCTTACCGGAAAGTCAGTTTTAGACATGGTAACAAAGGGAGAAGTTCAATATACCTGTGTTAAAGCATTAGCTGAAAAATATCCTACCCTGGGTGCAACCACTTTAATTATGGATTTGTCAGTTGAAGCTGAAGCTTTTGGCAGCCATATTAACTTCAGTGAAGACGAAATTCCCACGGTTTCAAAAAGATTGATAGATTCATTTGAGCAAGTGGTTAACCTTAAAATTCCGGCAATCGGCGAAGGAAGAACTAAAAGCCATTTAAACGCAGCCCGGTTAACTGCAGAAAATATCACAACCCGGCCGGTATTCGGCGGTATCATAGGTCCCTATTCCTTAGCTGGTCGCCTTTACGATATTACCGAAATGATGACAGCTATACTTATTGAACCTGAAGGTGCTCATGAACTTTTAAGCCTGTGCACTGCATTTTTAAAAGAGTATGCGCTGGCTTTTAAAAATGCAGGTTGTAATGGCGTTGTAATTGCTGAACCGGCTGCCGGATTGCTTGCTGATTATCAATGCGAGGAATTTTCATCCTTATATGTAAAGCAGATAGTTGATTTTGTTCAGGATGACAACTTTATGGTGGTATTGCATAATTGTGGAAATACAGTCAGCCTGATTGAATCAATGGTAGGAACCGGGGCTTCCGGTTTTCATTTTGGAAATGCTGTTGATATGCTCGAAATTCTGCCGCAGGTTCCTTCAGATAGACTTGTATTTGGCAATTTAGATCCTGCAGGAGTTATAAAAAATGGCACTCCGGAAATCATAAAGGCCAAAACGAGAGAACTTTTAACACGAACAGAGAAATACAACAATTTTGTAATTTCCTCCGGTTGCGACATACCTCCAAAAACGACTATTGAAAACATTGATGCCTTTTTCGAAGCCATTGCCGGGTATAATAAAGGCTGATTCAAACAAGATTAACCCATAAAGACCAAAGTTATGAATGAAATAATAGAGAAACTGACAACTTGTATTGAGTTTGGCAAAATCAATCAAAAATCACCATTCCCACCTTCGATGCGGGGTGAGGTTGGCGCTGATGAATTAACAAAACAAGCCCTGGAAGAAGGTATTAAACCTACCGAAATTCTGGAGCAAGGTTTAATTCCCGGCATGAATGCTGTCGGGCTGAAGTTTAGCCAGGGGAAAGTGTTTGTTCCGGAAATGCTGATGGCAGCCAAAGCTATGAGTACTGCGCTGGTTCATCTGAAACCCTTTTTCAAGTCAGGTGAAGTAAAACGAAAAGGAACCTTCATTATAGGTACTGTATTCGGAGATTTACATGACATTGGTAAAAACCTGGTAGCAATGACTGTTGAAGGTGCAGGATGGGAAGTAATTGATTTAGGTGTAGATGTTAAAGCCGAAACCTTTCTGGAAACGCTTGAAAAGTACCCTAATAGTACAGTTGGGATTTCCGCACTGTTAACTACTACTATGGCTAACATGGAATCGGTAGTAAAAATGCTGAAAGAAAAA
>JAAXUD010000722.1 GCA_013336205.1 Lentimicrobium sp.
GGATAATCAATTCAGCAAGGGGCTGCAGCCCCTTGCTGAAAATTATGAACATCGGAATCCCAACAAGATAATTCCCAAAAATCATTGATTCATCGTGGCTTGCCCCGCTGAGGCGGGGTGATTCTTTAACCAACTTTGATATGAAAAAAGCAATTATACTCTTTCTTTTCAACGCTCTTTTGGGCTCAGTCAGCGCCCAACAACCCATTGACTCGCTCTACCTGTGGGTGAATTTTCAGGAAGAATCGATCACTATTGATATTCCTGATAGCTACTTCAACCACCGCACTGTTGTTCCGCAACTACCTCGGTTTGTTGCCATGCGCAAGCTGAATATCATGGTGCCGCCACTACCTGCCAAAGAAGCCTTGTTGCAGACATTTGAGAATTACCTCACCAAAACTGCCGCTCCTGTCGATAATTATCAGCGCCTCGATTGGCTACGGGCAATGGTTTTGTACATTTATTTCAGCCAGAACGACCTTTCGCAATTGCCGCCAGAGGTATTGTCAACACTTGATAACTGGCAGACAGCGACTGAAACGGCCATTATCCGCAAGGAGGCGGAGTTGGTGGGGAAGTATTTTAAATTTGGTGAATAAAACATAGAAAATCATAACGCACAACCATGTACAAAAAATGCGCATCCTAAAATTAAGATGCGCACCCTGGCTATATTTGACTGATACTTTTTACCTGTCTGCCTGTGGCAATCAGGCAGGCTTTAGATTTTCTACTTTTTACTTCAATAATTCTCTTGTTTCTGCTCAAAATAAGCCTGTGGATGTTCGCAAGCCGGGCAGTTTTTCAGGGCTTTTTTGCCTTTATAATGGTATCCGCAATGGCGGCAAACCCAGATAATTTCTTCTTCTTTTTCAAAAACCCTGCCTTTGTTCAGGTTCTCCAATAGTTTGAGGTAGCGTTTTTCGTGCTCGAGCTCAACGCCGGCAACCAGTTTAAATGTGTTGGCCACCCGCTTGAAACCTTCTTCTTCGGCTATTCTGGCAAATTCCGGATACAGCAGGGTCCATTCTTCATTTTCGCCTTCGGCTGATGCTTCGAGGTTTTCGGCAGTGCTGCCGACCATGCCGGAAGGATAAGATGCGGTGATTTCAAGCATTCCTCCTTCCAGATACTTAAAAAACATACGTGAATGGGAATCTTCCTGATTGGCTGTTTCTTCAAAAAAAGCAGCAATTTGCTCATAGCCGTCTTCACGGGCTTTTGCTGCAAACAAGCGGTATCGCCGCGCTGCCTGTGATTCACCGGCAAAAGATTTGAGCAGGTTTTTTTCGGTTTCAGTTCCTTTAATTGATTTTTCCATGATACTTTGATTTAATGTTTAATTGTCTGCCCTTTTATTCTAAAATTTTTAATTATGAAGATATTAGGGACGAGGGGCGTTTGGGACGAGGGACGGAAAGTCGAATTTCCAATATCCAATATCCAATTTCCAATGGCCCCATGCTCCATGCCCTGAGCCCTGTGCCAAAAAAGGGACGGACGTTTGGGACGAGGGACGGCACTATTTTAGGTTAAATCCTGCCACAATGTAAAAGACAAGGAGACAATGAGACGGGGAGACAAGGGGAAAATCCAAATTTCAAATTTCAAAGTACTTTATACCTGACAGGTTGGCTTTCTCCTTGTCCCCATTTCACCTCATCCCCATGCCTGTTGCTAAAGAGACGAAATTTCCCAATTAAACCCCAAGCCCTGAGCTCCATGCTCCATGCTCCATGCCCCCTGCTCTGTGCCCTGTGCCCTGTGCTCTGTGCCCTTTCAGGCTATTTTCAATCCATTCATCACTTTTCTTTCTGTCAAAAGCAGGGTAACCTCGCCATTGTCAGCTACTGCGCCCAATACAAGGCATTCGCTGATAAACGGGCCTATTTGCTTTGGCGGAAAATTAACAACAGCCACCACCTGCATTCCTGTAAGTTGCTCCTTAGTATATAAGGTAGTCAACTGAGCGGAGGATTTCCGGATTCCAAGTTCCCCGAAATCTATGGTCAGTTTGAATGCCGGTTTTCTGGCTTCCGCGAAATCTTCGGCCTTCACTATCGTTCCGGTTCTTATTTCCACCTTTTCAAAATCATCCCAGGTAATCATACTTTGTTTTGAACAAAGATAAAAAGCCAACTTTAAAAGCATTCAATTTATACCTTTAGAATGATTCTAAATTGATTTGGAGGAATTAGAATCAAAGAGACTTTTGAAGTATAGTAAGGATT
>JAAXUD010000723.1 GCA_013336205.1 Lentimicrobium sp.
GCGGGTACTGAACTTTCTGAAATTCAGCGGAAGCCTGCTGGTAAAAAACATTGATAAAATCATCGTTCCAATGACAAACAGCAATATCAGTCAGTCCATCATTGTTGAGGTCGCCGGTATCCATCCCGTCGGCAGAACTCCCGGTATGCATGCTTTGCACCGGATCAAGGCTTCCGGAGGTATTTTGAATCATAATCCCCAATGAATCACCGAAGGTAAAAACCACATCGTTGCGGTTGTCATTGTTCACATCAGCTATCTTAATTATTGTCCTGCTGCTGTAGCTATCGCTGTATGGATACCTTACCGGATCAATGGCCATGGAACCATCGGCTTGCTGCAGAAATACAAAGATTGAATAATCGTGCTCAGGGTCAAAATAAAATGTAGTGGCGACAAGGGCATCGTTCAATCCATCGTTGTTAACATCGCCAATGGCAACTGATTCAACATCGGAGCCAACCAGGCGCTGCACCGGTTCAGCAAAATCAATCTGACCAGAAACACTTACAGTTATCAGCAGCAAACTTATCAAAGTTGAAATCCATGTTTTCATAGCTCCGTTATTTTATCCTGTAAAATTACAAAGGAAATCGCCCTTTTGCAATAAAAACAAGCCCGGCCCTTACAACCACGCTGATCAGCGTCCCTTCGGATCAATGCGTATTATCCTGAAACCGGGCAATAATTCCAATAAGAAAGACTGTTCTATGAAATTTCTGAATATCAGGGGAATAATAATACCCGAAAAAGTAGCAATAACAACTTATTTCGAGATCACCCTTTCATTCAAAAAGGCAAAATAAGCCGGATTAAGTCCCGAACTGAAAGAGAATTTCTGCTTACCATTCATATCAAACGCATACACCTTTCCGATACCGGTAAAACTGAGTGCATCGGCAACATAGACCAGGCGGGCTGCTTCATCCACCGCAATACCATAAACAGTTTGAATTACTGTGCCATCAGTGATGAAATGATCTGAAATCATGGATTCATTGCTTACATTCAGCATCATAATACTGCTCGACATGGTGTTCCAGTCAAAATTATAAACAAAGGCCGTATCACCGGAAATAGCAAAATTAATTGCTTCAAAATCATTAAAAGTATGTTTTAGCATGCCGGTTGCCGCATCGATAATTTGTAAACGGCTTTTTACATCGCTGTAATTCCCGCGCGCTATCAGGTAGAGGTCGCCATGATTGTCGGGCTTGATTATATAGGGGTTGAGACCGACTTCCATCTGTTTCTCTTCCGTTAGTGTTACCGGGTCAATCACCGAAAGGGTGTTGGAATAGTCAGGGTAATTGAGTCCACCGGAATTGGAAACCCATATTTTACCATTGGCAACTGTTATCCCGTCAGGATTGAGTCCAACCTGTATAATCTTCTCAACACTAAGCGAAACAGTATCAATCACGGCCACTGTTCCATCAAAATTGCAGACAAAGGCTTTGCCGCCATGGAAGGCTATTTTCCGGGGTTGACGGGCTGTGTTTCCATCAAAAAGGGGTATTTGTTTTACACTGATGCAGGTAAGTGCATCCATAACCTCAACCTGGCTTGACAAGTTCACTACTGCATACAATTTACTTCCGTAGATGGCCAGATCACTGCCTGTATCGCCCAGACCGCGGCCATTCTGCTGCAGGAAAATATCGCCCGCCACTGCGGAATCGCTGAAGGTGAAGCGCGTAACTGAAGCATTGTTGCCGTTGAAAAGGCCTTCATTCATTACATACACCCCGGTGGTATGCACCAGTGTATCCCGGGCTTCAGGTTTATCATCGGGTTCATCGGTACAGGAAATTGCCAGCAGGGCCATTGGTAAAATCAGTGCAAACAGTTTGAAATTCATAAAGTAGTTTGTTTAGTAATTAATTGACAATGTGAGATAAAAGCCACTTCCGTTCATCGGAAAACCACGGATTAACTCGTAGCGGGCATTAAAAAGATTGATGGCTTCCGCCTTGATTTTCCATTCCACTGACTTCAATTCCTGTTGCCACGACACAGCCAGGTCGTGCACCCACCAGGATGGAAGCATGTTGGAGGCAATGTTTTCGCCCAGTACAAAACGGTGACTATTGTACAGCAAATTATAGCCAATTCCCAGGTGTTTCCCATTCAGGTTTAACATGCCTGAAAAAGTCTCGAAGGGAACATACGGTATCTGATGTTCATAAGTGGGGCCGCCCGGCGTGCTTTTGTCGAGGGCCTGCTGATGG
>JAAXUD010000007.1 GCA_013336205.1 Lentimicrobium sp.
ATAGTGAGCTATTTAAGTGTTGGTAGTTTGCTCTTAATTGGTGAAATTATTATCACCATTTCAGTACTTTCGGCACTTTACGGAATTCTGAACGCCTCGGTGCACCGCGATATCAAGAAAATGCTGGCGTTCTGCACCATCGAAAACATTGGCATCATTGGTATTGGTATTGGAATGGGTATGATTGGCAAATCTATTGGCAATCCCTTTATAATGATGGCCGGATTTGGAGGCGCACTGCTGCATACACTCAATCATTCCCTGTTCAAATCTTTGCTCTTTTTTGCCGCCGGCAATATTTACCAGATGACTCATACCCGCAACATGGAACACCTGGGTGGGCTTATCCGCCGTATGCCCTTTACAGCGGTGGCATTTCTGCTGGGCGCTCTGGCCATCGGGGGCTTGCCTCCCTTCAACGGATTTATTTCTGAGTTTTTAATTTACTCAGGATTGATTGAGGGAATCAGAAATTCAAATCCTGAAATCAGTACACTCATGATTGTGAGTATTGCAGGACTTGCCATGGCCGGTGGGCTTTCACTGATTACTTTTACCAAGACCTTTGGCGTGGTATTTCTTGGTAATCCACGCAGGGAACTGGCGCATCAACCTGTAGAGGTTTCAGGCCTGATGCAGGCTCCCATGATTTTGATATTGTTGCTCATTGTGGTCATTGGTCTGGTTCCGGGGCTTCTGCTCAGGCCGCTGATGGCGGCATTGTTTCCGTTGGGGCAATCAGCCGGATTTCTGAAACCGGCAATATCAATTTTTTCTACACTTACCACTGTCGGACTCGTATCCGGTATTTTCATTCTGCTGGTTGGTGCTTTGCTAATCATCAGAAAGTTTGTTACCCGGGAAGCCCGGGTAAATGTATCGCCAACCTGGGGCTGTGGGTATGTGGCGCCGGATGCCGTAATGCAATACACCGGAAAGTCATTCTCCAAAAGTCTGGCTAAACTGTTCAGCCTGATTGCCATTGAAGAGAAAAAGTACAAAGAGATTTCCGCTACTAATGTTTTCCCCAAGAAAAGAACTTATGTAGCCCGGTATAACGAGTTTTTTGAGACTATCTTTATTGACAGAGCCTTGCGCTTAATGCTGAGTTTTTTTAACCTTTTTCTTTTCATCCATAATGGCCGGATTCAGGCTTATATTCTCTATGGATTTTTCTTCATTTTGCTGGTGCTGGTTGGTACAGTCCTAAATATATTTTGATTATGCTGCCCCTTATTTTGCTGATATTCATTCCTTTGGTTGCTGCTGTCGCGCTTCTTGCTATGGGCGACAAGCACAAAGCTATGATTGCAGCGGCATCAATTACCTTAAGTGCAGCAATCAGTTCTTTTATTGCGGTAAAGGCCTTGCAGGGAAGTGGTTTCGAATATACCTACAATGGAGGCCAGGTCTTTGGCGATGTCAGGCTGGCGGTTGATCCCCTGTCTGCCTGGTTTATACTGCTGATGAATTTTACAGTGATTACCGCTGTTTTTTATGGGCGCAGTTATATGCGGGCTTATAAAGGAATGAATGCTGACCTGAACCTGCATTGGATTGGTTTTTTGGTGAATCATTCGGCCATGCTGGGTATATACATGGTTCACAACAGCCTGGCTTTTTTGGTGGTGTGGGAGGTAATGGCCATATCTGCCTTTTTACTGGTTATTTTTGAGCACTGGAAAGTGGAAACCCTAAAGGCTGGCATCAATTACCTTATTCAGTCACACGTCAGCATCGTGTTTCTGATGATCGGATTTCTATGGATTGCCGGGGTTCAGGGTACTTATGACTTTTCCGCGATTACAGCTTACAGCCGGCAGGCAACACCAGCGGCCGGCGTGCTTTTATTCGTCTTGTTTTTTATAGGATTCGGGATTAAAGCGGGTTTTGTTCCGTTTCATACCTGGCTGCCTTATGCACATCCGGCGGCACCGGCGCATATTTCCGGAATGATGTCAGGGGTAATAATAAAAACCGGGATTTATGGTATTTTGCGTATCATACTGCTCGAAAATACCAATTTTCTGATCATTGGTTCCATTGTGCTGCTGGTTTCAATTATTTCAGGACTTTACGGAGTGATGCTGGCCATTGTGCAGCACAACCTCAAAAAACTACTGGCTTACCACAGCATCGAGAATATTGGAATTATAGGTATGGGAATTGGACTGGGCGTAATAGGAGTCGGGCTTGGCAATCCCTTGCTTGCTTTTGCCGGATTTGCCGGCGGATTGCTGCATGTGCTCAACCATTCACTCTTTAAATCGTTGTTGTTTTATGGTTCCGGCAATATATACCAGGCCATTCACTCGCTGAACATCGATAGCATGGGCGGACTTATCAAACAAATGCCCCGCACCGCCGCACTTTTTCTTATAGCGGCACTCGCAATCTGTGGTTTGCCTCCGTTTAATGGCTTTGTTAGTGAATTCCTGATATATCTTGGCCTTTTTGAAGCTATTCAGACCGGGCAGTTTGAATTTACCGCACTTATTATCCTCTCTACCCTTGGCCTGGTGCTGATCGGGGGACTGGCGATTCTGTGTTTTACCAAAGCATTCGGGATTATTTTTCTGGGCACAGCGCGGAGTGAACACAAGCACATTCCACAGGAAGCAGACACGGGGAAATTACTTCCAATGTACCTGGTGGTCGCATTAATTATAGCCATAGGATTGTTTCCCGGGATTTTTATTGAATTTCTCAGGTTGCCGGTTCAGCAATTTACCGGCGATGTGTTTGTATCCGGAGCCCATCCGGCAATTATTTCAACCATACAAAATGTTACCCGGGCCACCTGGGGATTTCTACTCCTGGTTGCTGCAATCTGGTATGTCAGGAAATGGATTACAGCTTCTGCAACCACAGCCAGCGGACCAACCTGGGGTTGCGGTTATAAAACCAGCGATGCCCGCCTGCAATATACGGCCAGTTCTTTCGTCAGGAACTATCGTAAACTGGTAGAGCCAATGCTTTCAGTTACAAAGCACAAGACGATAATCAAAGGTATTGTTCCTGAAAAAGGACATTCATCAACCCATGTTTATGATTTACTGGAAAGTGCCATTATTGACCGCCCTATCCGGAGAATCAAAGGTTTCATCGGAAAATTCAATTTCCTTCAGAATGGCAGTGTGCAATTTTATGTATTGTACGGGGTCATCTTCATCTTTATCATCATCACCTTCCCACTTGTGGTGGAAGCAGTGGTGTTTTTATTTGAATTAATCAAACAATTATAATCAATACCCATGCTAAGTCTGATACTGATTGTTGCGGCCAGCTTCTTTTTTACGGGAATTATTATCCGTACAAAAAGCATTTTGTCGGGCCGGAAGGGGCCTGGTATTATGCAGCCAATGAAAGATATCTGGCGCTTGTTGCGAAAAGGCAGTGTTTACAGCGAAACTTCAAGTTTTGTATTTCGCCTTGCCCCTACGGTTTATTTTGCTTCGGTTATTATGGCGCTGTTGTTTATTCCATTTGGCAATCAGTCCGGCTTGTTCTCTTTCGATGGCGATTTTGTTTTCTTTGCCTATGTGCTGGCCCTGGGTAAGTTCTTCAGCATTATTGGTGCACTGGATACAGGCAGCAGCTTCGAAGGCATGGGCGCCAGTCGTGAAGCGCTTTACTCTTTACTTGCCGAACCGGCTTTTTTCCTGTTGATGGGCTCTTTCGCACTGCTAACCGGTCACACCTCGTTTGCAGATATTTTCGGAACACTCCATTTTGCTTCCCAGATATCCTATGCCATCGGCGCACTGGCCTCTATCGTGTTGCTTGCCATTGCCCTCATTGAGAACAGCCGCATGCCCATTGATGATCCCAAAACCCACCTTGAGCTCACTATGGTGCACGAGGTTATTATACTCGACAACAGTGGCTTTGATCTGGGGATGATCCTTCAGGCTACCAACCTGAAGTTTGCCATGTATGGGGCTTTGGTAGCAAATATGTTTCTTACCCGCGGTTATGAAATTTACTATTCCATCCCTATTTTTATAAGCATTCAGTTTTTGTTTGCCATGATAATCGGAATACTGGAATCTTTCTGGGCAAGATTCAGGATGAATCACAACCCGCAGTTTATTCTGATGATTACTTCAATAGCCCTTTTTATATTTCTGGGCGTATTATTGATGTTGGGCAAAATTGTTTAACCTGAAAATTAACCATTATGTCAGATGTACTTCTAATCCTGTTTGCAATTACCCTGATTTATATCGGGGTGGCCAACAGGTTGTTTACCTATATTTCAGTACTTGCGTTTCAGGGTGTGCTGCTCTTCGGTATTGCATTTATCCAGTTAATAGAAATCAATACAATCAACCTTGTTTTTGTATTACTGGAGACGATAATTTTCAAAACAATTGCCATCCCGATCTTTTTGCGGAGGGTTATAAAGCGCAACCAGATCAAAAGAGAAGCAGAGCCGTTTGTTTCCAATTTCGTTTCTGTAGTTATAATTACTGCAATCATCATAAGCTCCTTTTTGCTCTCCAACACAGTACACGATGAGCACCTGGAGAAAATGTTTTTTGTAATTGCACTCTCTTCTCTTTTTACCGGACTCTATATCATCGCAAGCCGCCGAAAGGTAATTACCCATGTTATGGGATTTCTGATTATCGAAAATGGTGTTTTCGTGCTTTCACTAGCTGTGGGGAATGAGATGCCTATGCTGGTGAATACCGGAATCCTGCTCGATATTTTTGTGAGTGTGCTGCTACTGGGCATTTTCGTCAATAAAATAGGCGATGTGATTAAGGAACAGGATGTTGAATCGCTGAGTAGTTTAAAAGATTAAAAAACGGAACTATGATTGGAATTTATCTTTCATCTGCCCTGCTTATTGCCCTGTTGCTTTTTCTGATTAGAAACAACGGAGTGAAATATGCATTACTGGGCGCTTTCGTGATATTACAACTGGTGTATGCTTACTATGCTTTCACTCATCAGAATATTGTTGATCTCGAATATTTTATGCCCGATGCTTTGGGGACGTTGTTCCTGATTGTCCTTAGTATTGTTATCATTCCTGCCTTGATTCACAGTCATATTTATTTTGTGTACCATCCTTATCTACCAAGGGAACAGGGGATGTATTATGCATCCATGGTTATTCTGATTACCGCGCTGAGTGCGGCCTATGTATCAAACCATATTGCCGTAACCTGGGTGTTTGTAGAATTGACAACACTAAGCGCATCGGCCCTGATTTACCACCGGCGTAATATTCTTACCCTTGAAGGTACATGGAAGTATATCTTTGTATGCTCTATCAGCATTACCCTGGTTTTTATCGGAATTCTTTTCCTGAGTATTGCCATTCAACAGGAAGGGCTCAAGGATCTGACCTACATCAGCCTGATGCAGAATGCTCATCTGCTGAATGTTTTCTGGTTAAAGCTGGCTTTCCTGTTCATATTTACAGGATTTACCTCCAAAGCCGGGCTTGTTCCCATGTACACTGCCGGCATTGATGCCAAGGATAAGTCGCCTCACCCTGCAGGAGCGTTACTCAGCAGTGTACTGATGAATATGGGATTTCTTGGTATTTTCAGGTTTTATGAGATTATCAGTCATACAACAATCCATGAATGGAGTAATAGTGTAATGATCATTTCAGGACTTGCCTCAGTTTTTGTTGCAACTGTATACATGCTTAAGGTAAAGAATTTCAAACGCCTGATGGCTTATTCAAGTGTTGAGCATATGGGGCTGGTTATCCTGGGATTGGCGGCAGGCGGGATTGGCGCATACGCCGCGATATTGCACCTGGTGTTACATTCATTCGCCAAACCGGCGCTCTTTCTGCAATTCGGTCAGATGAACCGGACCTATAACAGCAAAAATATCTATCAGATGGGTGGGTATTTCCGCTTGAATCCAACAGGGGCAATGGTGCTGTTGCTCGCCTTTTTCACAGTTACAGCCATGCCGCCTTCAGGAATGTTTATCAGCGAATTTCTGATTTTCCGTTCATTGTTCGAAGCACATCAGCTCTGGCTGCTGGTTATCGTGCTTTTATTACTTACATTCATTATCTGGGCTTTTGGCAAAAATGTATTCCGCATTTTATTTACCAGGCCGGTCGCATTCGATGAGTCGAAATTCGTAAAGATTAAGCCGCTTGAATCACTCAGCCAGTTTGTTTTGCTGGCCCTGGTTCTATGGCTTGGCTTTAATCCACCAGCCGGTATGATTGAGATGATTCAAACTGCTGTTGCTAATCTGCCTCATTAATTATGAAAAAATCCATCGAAATAAAAAATAACCAGACCATCTCCATTGCTTCCATTCCGGAGCTGGACTATGCTGACTTCCTTGGCTTCAACACAGCAATGATGGCCGATGAAGCCTGTCATTGTGTGCAATACTTCGCTGTCAGCCGGCCTGGTGCTTTTCAGCTGATATGTTGTATGGCGAACGACAGGGAGCACAATATCAGTGTCAGTTCATCCCTGGTTAAACCTGGGGCAAAACTGGCTTCTTTTACCCGACGCCACTTTTCATTCCATTTTTTTGAGCGGGAGATTCATGAAAACTATGGTTTGCAATACACCGATCATCCCTGGTTAAAGCCAATCCGCTTCCCATTTGACAGGGCAGATATGAAGCAGCAGATTGCCAACTACCCATTCTATCATATGGATAGTGAGGAGTTGCATGAAGTCGGAGTCGGGCCTATTCATGCAGGCGTTATTGAGCCGGGGCACTTCAGGTTCATCTGCAACGGCGAGCAGATTTTACATCTTGAAATTCAACTTGGATTTCAACATCGCGGTGTTGAGTACCTTATGTTGCAAAAGAAAAACCTGTTGCAACAGACTATACTGGCCGAATCAATTTCCGGCGATACAGTGGTAGGTCATACTACAGCGTTTGCCAGCATTTGGGAGAACCTGGCTGGTTTCAAACCTTCACCCGACCTGGTTTATGCGCGCACTGTGGCCCTTGAGTGGGAACGCATTGCCATTCACTCCGGCGACCTGAGTGCCATAGCTACTGATATTGCTTATCAACTTGGTAGTAGCGTATTTGGGCGACTCCGGACACCAATTATCAATGCTTTTCAGGAATGGTGTGGCAACCGCCTGGCAAAAAGTCTGATTCGCCCCGGGCGAAACCGCTTCCCGTTCACCCCGGCTACCGAAGCTGTTTTTACGGGCGTTCTTGATGCTTACTGGCCTGATTATACAGAAATGTTTGACCGTATGATCGATTTGCCCTCTGTGCTTGCCCGACTCGAAAAAACCGGGGTTGTCAGCCGGGAGCAGTCGTTGAGTATTGGCGCTGTCGGGCTGAGCGCACGCGGCAGCGGTGTTGAACGCGATGTGCGCAAATCGCATCCTTACCTTGGTTACGAAGCATTAAGCCATCAACCATTGATTTTGCCTCAGGGGGATGTGGATGCCCGCACCCGTTTGCGTGATCTTGAAATCAGACAATCAATCGGTTATGTGCGCGAAATGATGAAAAATACACCTCCGGTGATTCAGCCTTTGCTATTGAATGAAACACTTGCCTCCGACAGTTTCAGCATGACAATGATTGAAGGCTGGCGCGGAGAGATCTGCCATTGCGCTTTAACCGGAGCTGAAGGTGAACTGATTGCTTATAAGATCAAGGACCCATCGGTCCACAACTGGCTGGCCCTGGCCCTGTCGGTGCGCAACAATGAGATTTCAGATTTTCCCATCTGCAATAAGAGCTTTAACCTCAGCTATTGCGGACATGACCTTTAGCAAACTGTGTTTTCAGGTTTTTAACCTTTGAATTATGATACCAGAACTCAAAATATTATTCCACCAGGGAAAACAGTTTATACCGGATGTAACGACCGTTGAGGTGCCGGGCATTTTCCGTGGCAGACCGGTGATCAGTGAAAAGGAAGTTGATACCGAAGCCCTGCTTCATTGCTGCCCAACCGGGGCACTGAAGTCCGGTCCAAAAATCAGCCTCGATATGGGACTATGTCTGTTTTGCGGTGAGTGTGCAGAGAAATTCCCTGACAAAGTCTCTTTTACCAAAGATTATAAACTTGCGTCCAACTTCCGCGAAGGATTGGTGGTGCATGAAGGAGAGGATCACCCGGTTTTTATTAATCCCGAATTGGTTAGACAGGAAATTACCCGGATTTTCAGTGGCTCGATCAAATTGCGGCAGGTGTCGGCAGGTGGTGACAATAGTTGCGAGTGGGAGTTGAATGCTGCCGGAAATGTGCAGTTCGACATGGGGCGTTTCGGTATTGAATTTGTGGCTTCACCCCGGCATGCCGATGGGATTGTAATCACCGGCCCTATCACACAAAACATGGCTGAACCACTTCAGCTATGCTACGATGCAACTCCTTCGCCAAAGATCATTATACTGGCGGGGGTTGATGCCATCAGTGGAGGAATCTTTGCCGGAAGTCCGGCCATCGACCGCAGCTTTCTCAATAAATACCCGATTGACCTCTATATACCCGGAAATCCGGTGCATCCGCTGAACTTTATCAATGGAGTGCTGGGGCTGATCAGGAGTAAAAGAAGCATCAAAAAGTAACAGCAGCGGTTATTATTTTCCTGAAAAAGGATAAAAAAATAGCGGAAAGGACAATTGGTCTTTCCGCTATTTTCTTATTGCAGCTTGTGGTTATTTCAGCCCGCGTTTTTTGAGCAGAGGCTCCAGGGAAGGTTCCTGTCCCCTGAATTTTTTATACTGAATCATACCTTCATCATCACCATTTTCGGCAAGGCAATGTTTACGGAACGCTGCGGCGAGTTCGGGGTTAAAAATGTCGCCTGACTGCTTGAAGTAATCAAATGCATCCGCATCGAGCACTGCTGCCCACAGATAAACATAATACCCGGCAGCATACCCGCCATCGAAAATATGGGCGAAATAGGTGGAACGATAGCGTGGCCATATTTCGCTGATAAGGCCGATATTGTCCATCGCCTGCTTTTCAAATGCAACTACATCTTCAACTTTGGCAGGAGTTGCCAGCTTGTGATAATCCATATCCAGAATGGAAGCCGCGATGTATTCCACATTGTCAAACCCCTGGTTGAAAAGACCGCTGTTCTGGATTTTCGTGATGAGGGCATCGGGAATGACTTCTCCGGTTTTGTAATGTTTGGCGAACATGCGCAGCACTTCCGGCTCACCTGCCCAGTTTTCCATTACCTGTGACGGAAGTTCAACATAATCCTGAGGAACATTGCCGGCAGTGCGGGTGTACTTACCCTGGGTAAACAAGCCATGGAGTCCATGCCCGAATTCGTGGAAAAGTGTGGTGGTTTCATCCCAGTTCAGCAGTGCAGGTTTATCACCTGTTGGCGGGGTGAAATTACAGACAATAGAAACAATAGGATCAACTTTCTTGTCGTTTTCCCAGCCTGAAGACTGAAAATCTGTACACCAGGCGCCACCGCTCTTCGATTCGCGGGGGTAGTAATCCAGGTAGAGGATGCCGAGGTGGGTGCCATCGGCTTCCTTAACTTCAAATGTTTCAACATCGGCATGATAAACAGGCAGGTTGGTAACTTTGGTAAAGGTGATGCCATACAGTTTTCCGGCAACAGCAAACATACCATCGCGCACATTGTCAAGACTGAAATAAGGTTTTAGCTCATTTTCGTCGAGATCGTATTTTTCTTTACGGAGTTTTTCGGCATAAAACCACCAATCCCACGACTCCAGTTTGAAACCGGCACCTTCTTTATCAGCTATTTTCTGCATTTCTGCCAGTTCAGCTTTGGCAACCGGCAAAGCAGCGACCATCAGTTTATTGAGAAATTCATCAACATTGGCAGTGGTTTTGGCCATATTTTCATCAATCACATAAGCCGCGTAGTTGTCAAATCCGAGCAGGGCTGCTTTTTCAGCGCGCAGGCTTATCATTTCAGCAAGTACAAGTTTGTTATCGTTGGCGTTGTCGTTGTTGCCCCGCATAAAGTAGCCACGGTAAATCTTTTCACGCAGTTCGCGGTTTTTGGCATACTGAAGAAATGGAATCATGCTTGGCTTGGCCAGGGTAAAAACCCACTTGCCTTCCATGCCGGCTGATTTTGCGGCTTCAGCAGCAGCAGAAACCACACCTTCAGGTAAGCCATCGAGATCGGCCTGATTTTCAACAACCAGCTTGAAGTTCTTATTGGTTTCGGCCAGCAGGTTTTCGCCAAATTTAAGCCCAAGCGTAGCAAGTTTTTCATTAATTTTCTTCAGCTGTTCCTGTTGTTCAGCATTCAGATTGGCACCTTTGCGTTCGAAATCGCGGTAGTACTTTTCAACGACCCTGATTTGTTGTGCATCAAGCCCTGACTCATTCCTTTTCTCATAAACAACCTTAATCTTCGCGAATAATTCAGGGTTCATCGAGATTTCATCGTTGTGCATTGACAGCATGGGAGAAACCTGCTGGGCTATTTCCTGAATCTTGTCGCTGTTATTGGCAGCCTGTAAATTGAAAAAGACTTTACTTACTTTGGTAAGCAATTTGCCAGATTTATCATAAGCCAGGATGGTATTTTCGAAAGTAGGGGCTTCCTGATTTGCTGTGATGGCAGTAATCTCGTCGTTGTGTTGCTTCATGCCTTCAACAAAGGCAGGCATAAAGTGGGCAGTGTCAATCTTATCGAAAGGTGGCACCTGGAAAGGAGTAGTGTAATCGGCAAAGAACGGATTGTCGGTCTTGGGTTGGGTCTTGCAGCCGGTTGATGCAAGGGCAGCGACTGCGATGATCATCAGAAAAAGATTTTTCATGGAGATAAAACAGGGATTAGGGTTAAAACACCTTTGTGAATTATCCGGCAAATGTAAACTCTAAAGTGGTATAAACAAGGAGGATGAGATAAATATTCACTGCGTTTTTAATCTTTTCTGGATCGGATGGATTTTAGAAGTCGAAAAGGTCTGAACAGGGAATTACGGCGATTATTCCTATAATTCATGTTCAGCACTATTCTTCTGCTTTTATATTTTAACTCAATTTGTAAATCAGCAGCATATTTGAAATTCAAAGGGCGCTGATTATTTGAGCATTATCCGGAGGCCAGCGTTATAATAATAATATATGTTTAATTCTGATCTGATAAAAGTAATAAAAAAATAGTATAATTTTGTTTGGAGGAGTAAGGGTAAACGGTCGGTTAATTGTCTTTATTACTGAAGATATATATATTCGGTTCAGCATTATCATAAATCCGGTAATGTAAAGAAACCGGCTAACATATTAAGGATTTAATAATTAAATAGAATTTGTGCCCGAAGATCTGTGTTCCGGGCTGGTTAATTTGTTGTAATGATTTGTTATGTAATTAGTTGTGAATAAATTACAACAATATTTTAATTCACTTGTTATTGTTTAAAAGTAGCTTGATTCGTATTTGTTAATTATTTAATCAGAAAGGAGGCAAAGCCGGTAAAGAATTTCTGCTTAATATCCGTTAATTCTATTCCGTTTACGGAGAGGAGGAAAATCCTTTAAACATTAATTAAAAACAATCTTATGCAAAAAAAACCTACTTATTTACGATGGTTTGTGGTTTTAACTATGATGGCATTCATCTGGTTGGGCAATACACAGGCCAATGCCATGGGCGATGGCACAAAAAGCGCCACGACCCCCGATAACGCATCTGAAATTGCACCTCCTGCACAAAGGGGAGCTACTGCAATTATACCACAAGGCCGTTTGGAACTTGGTGGAAACAGATTGCCCTCAAGCCTGCTTTACGACAACGGTCCACTGGTAAACAGCCCGGGAACCGGAGCAGGTGGAGCTGATGAAAGTGTATTGCAATCTACTTCCCTTGGCATGGGAACAATTGGCTTTGGATTTCAATACCTGGTTGGAAATCATATCGCTGATGATTTTGTGGTGGCAGGCAACTGGACCATTGATCAGTTTACATTTTATGCGTATCAGACTGGTTCAACAACAACCTCAACCATAACCGGCGGCTACCTTCAGATTTTTGATGGTGATCCTTCTGCCGGCGGAACACTCATCTGGGGTGACATGGTCACCAACAGAATGGCTTCAACTTCTTTCACCAATATTTATCGTGTGACTCAAACAACCTCAGGGGCTACAAACCGTCCGATTATGGAGGTAGTTTGTTCTACGCCCGGTCTGGTGCTTTCAGCTGGTACTTATTGGGTTGAATATACTATTGATGGCTCACTGGCTTCCGGCCCCTGGGCGCCTCCTGTTACAATCAATGGTCAAACAACTACCGGTAATGCACATCAAAGCCTTGTAGGTGTCTGGGGCCCGGCCAATGATGGTGGTACTCTGACACTGCAGGGTTTCCCATTCCTTATTGAAGGAACAGCCGCAGCGCCTGGTCTTGATTTTGTTTCTCCAAGTCTTTCTATGGGATTCCGTCCGATAGGCGCCTGGATGGAACCAGCCAGATATGAGGTAGTAAATATTCCTGGCGGTGGTGCAGCAAGCATCGCTACAGCCGATATTGATAATACCTACGATGGTTTTGTAGAGGTAGTTGCACCTGCACTGCCATTTATTCTTGACGAAGGCGAAACCACCACGGAGTTTGGTTTAACCGCTACTGACGCTGCAGTGGCACCG
Source organism: Lentimicrobium sp. (assembly GCA_013336205.1). Taxonomy (GTDB): domain Bacteria; phylum Bacteroidota; class Bacteroidia; order Bacteroidales; family Lentimicrobiaceae; genus Lentimicrobium. Next base: position 12,587 of record JAAXUD010000007.1, read on the forward strand.
GGTGCTTTCAACGGTACTTTTGCCCTGATATATGGCAGCGCCAGAGCGATGATCACTGCGACCTATGATGGTACTGCTTACACACCTCTTTATGCAGATGTCATAGAAACTGCGGGTCCATTACCTCCAACAGTTGCCAATATGGCTCCTGCTGCAATACCTCAGCCTTCAGGACGCGAATCAGGCGGGTTATATAAAAACTATATACTTCCCAACGACCTTGGTGCTTCAGCTACCGATGTTGATTATGCCTATATTCTCGAACCTCCGGTTGACATGTTGTTAAATTTGACTACAAGTTTTGGCAGCCCTGTTAACTATGCCGTTTATGCCGAAGATTTTGAAGGTGAAGGCGGCCCTATGGCACACAATGCTTTGGTACAGTCAATTGATGTGCTCACCAATTTCCCGATGTTTGCCGGTGATACCTATTATATGATTGGCAGTGCATTGAATAGCTGGGGAGGAAGTTACACTTTACTTCCAATGCCGGTTCCGGATGCTGTTACTTATGTTTCACCTGCCGACGGTGCTATCAACATTAACAACGGAATGTCACTCAACTGGCTTTTTGGCGCCAATGTAGCTGAGTATCAGGTGATCCTTGGTACAACTTATCCACCGGCCACTGTAGTGGTTGATTGGACAAGTGACCTGGCAGAATCCTATACACTGACTGGTCTGAATCCAAATCTCCAGTATTTCTGGCAGATTAATGTTAGAAATACCCAGGGTACCACTTTTGGTCCGGTATGGGGTTTCACCACAACCATCGACGTTCCTACCGGGCTCACTGCTTCTGTTGTTGATCCGGGACCTACCGTTCCTACAGTTGCTGTGAATCTATCATGGACTGGTAACAACAGCCGTGCTTTCCTGGGCTATAATGTATACCGCAACGGGGTTAAAATCAATCCTGCCCTTGTAACCGGTACAACATACAACGACCCAGGCCTTGCCCGGAATACAACCTATACCTATAACGTAACCGCTGTTTTTGATGAAGGCGAATCTGCTTTCTCATTGCCTGCTGTTGTTACCACTCAGGGTGTTGGTATTGTTAACGGAACAGTAACCGATGTATTGGTCACCACGCCAATTGCCGGTGCTTCTGTTGTAATAAGCGGACCCGCAGGCACCTATAATCTGACTACAGCCGCCAACGGAACTTATTCCGCCCAGGTGTATGCCGGAACCTATAGCTATACTGTTTCAGCCCCTGGTTATATCAATGGCACTGCTTCAGGTGTTGTTGTTGCTCATGCTGCAACCGTAACTCTCAATTTCGCCCTGCTGGAAACCCCTTTCCCTGTTGATTATGTTATTGCAACCGAACTGAATGAAGAAAATGTGCTGCTTCAGTGGGGATTTGATCTTGATAAAGGCGCAGGCAATCGTGCCCTGGTTGAATTCCAGGTATGGCGCGAAAAAGTTTATCTGCCCGGTGCTTTTGAACAGATCGGAACCACCTCGCAAACTCAGTTTGTTGATTTTGACTGGGGATTGCAGGACTGGGGTGTTTATAGATGGTATATAGTTGCCGTTTATACCGCCAATCAATCTGCTCCGGTTGGTTCCAACACGCTTGACAAAGACATGAATACCATGGTTGATGTTACTGTTGTGTTGAACTCAAACGACAGCCCGGCCGGTACCATGGTTACATTCCAGAATATCTCAGAACCTTTTCTCGACCTGACTTATTCAACCACCTTAGGTGCCAGTGGCACTTTTGAATGGGATGCTTTCCGCAGAGGTACTTATGATATTGAGGTTTACAAAGCTGGATATGTTCCTGTTTTTGAAAGCTCAGTTGATATATTCGACGAAAGCTCTTTCGAATGGCTGCTGATAGAAATACTGGCTGCTCCCGAAAACCTTTATGTTACTCCAACTGGTCTCGCAACCTGGGAAGCTGGTGCTGTACCTCCTCCTTTGCGTTCATTCCAGAATTACAAGGTATTCCTCGATGGCGTTCTTGTCGCTGAAGTTGCAGATCCTTTGTACCAGTATGGTACCAATGGAGAAGCCCTGGTTGATGGCGAAACTTACCTGGCAGAAGTCGCTGCTGTTTACAGCACCGGCCAGTCAGCTAAAACCGGCTATACCTGGACTTACATCGCCTGCGATAATTATGCTACACCCGGAAGTTTTACCGCTGTTCAGGTTGAAGGAACTGTTGACGTGTCGCTGACATGGACTGTTCCAACTATTCCACCTGCCGACGATCAGATTGATTTTGCCCGCCTCTACCGCGATGGTGAAGTTCTTGCTGAATTAACCGGCACATCATATCTGGATGAAGACCTCGATTTTGCAACCTATACTTACTGCATCACTTTTGTTTACGAAAGCGGTGCTGAAACATGTCCAGCTACTATTTGTGAGACTGTGGAAGTAATTGGTGGTGGTTTTGTTAACGGAAATGTTAAACAGGCTGCTTACCTTGGTGGTGCAAACATTGAAGGCGCTGAAGTAGTATTAACCAATACAGCCGACAACACAATCACTTTTACCTTTACAACAAACGCCGCTGGTAATTATACCGGTGAAGTGCTGGCAGGTACCTATGATTATGTAGTAAGTGCTGCCGGTTATGTTTCTGAAACACTTGAAGATGTATTTATAGCGCAGACAGCTACCGTTACACGTAACTTCGTTTTGATGGAGTATCCTTTCCCTGTTAGCAATGTTGTTGCAGTTGATCAGGAAACCAGTGCTTTAATCTACTGGAATACTCCTGGTACAAACCAGGGTGGCAGTAATACCGTTTATGAGGAATTTGACAATGGTATGCCATCAATGTTAGTTACCGATACTCCTGCAGCTAACTGGACAGTAGCCAATGATTTCCTTAACCTGAATACTCCGGGTGCAGGCGTTTGGCGTTCAGCTTATTACAATGCAGAATTTGGTGATTTCATGTATGAAGTTGAAATGCAGCGTACTGTTGGTGCTGTAACAGGCTCCATGGGTATCTACGTAAGAGGCACCGGATTAATGAATCCTACTGTTGGAAGCGGATCCTATGCCAATGTTTTCACCATTACCCAGAACGGTTCTTACTGGTATGCTACCTTACTGGATGGCGACCTTATGGGCGACTGGACAGGCTGGTTAACCTCAAGTGCAATCAATACAACCGGACCTAATGTATTATCAGCGGTTGCTTCTGGTTCAACTGTTCAGTTTATGGTGAACGGAATCCTTGTACATACAGTAACTAACACTACCCTTACCGGTGGTTATTGTGGTGTTTTTGCTCACGAAGGCACTGTAGCTAATACAACTGTTTGGGATTATATGATGATCGAACCGGGGACTGTTGTAGTCCGCGATTTGATGACCAATCATATCTCAAGAGAAACCAAAGGTAACCTGCAGGAAGTATTCACAACCAATGTAAATACTGTAGAACCACGCGGACTCAACGTTCATACACCGGTTACCGGCTCAGGCCGTGAACTTATGGGTTACAATGTATGGCGTACTTCATGCGACGGAACAGCTGGCCTTACCTTCTTAGGTTACACGCTCGACTCTACCTTTGTTGACAACCAGTTTGGCGCTTTAGACGCCGGTGTTTACAAGTGGGCAGTTGAAGCCGTTTATACAGCCAACAATGCTGAGCCACAGTTCTCTAACTGTCTGGATAAAGATATGATTACACAGGTAAGTGTAACCGTAACTACCAACAGTCTTGATAGTCCTGTTGAAACCCAGGTTATGTTCACCAACACTTCAGAACCAGACCTCGAATTGGTATATGAAGTAGAACTTGACGAAACCGGCTACTATGCATGGGATGAATTCCGCAAAGGCACCTATGATATCTATGTTGAGAAATACGGATTTGCTCCGATAGCGATCAGCGGATATGTAATAGATGGTCCTGAAGCATTTGAATGGGTGCTCGAAGAGCTCCTGATGCCGGTTGCTGATCTTTATGTAACACCAACCGCTTATGCAACCTGGAGACAGGGTGGCATCATTCCATTTGAACCAACTTCCTTCGATTTTGAAGCCGATGCTCAGGGATGGGAAATACAGAATGTAGCAACCGGATGGAGATGGGGTAACAATGCCTCCTTATCATCCAGCTTCATGAACTTCAATGGAAACAGTACTAATTTCATTGCTGTGAATGCTGACGGCGCCGGTTCAGCCGGACCTGCTATTGTTGAAATGGCTAAATCACCGGTAATGGATCTTTCCAATGCACAGATGGCTTACCTCAATTTCGACTACCTGCTTCGCTTTGATGATCTCAGTGTTCATTATAGTATTGCTGGAGGTTCACCTGTATTGCTCGAGCAACTTGATGAGTATTATACAGCAGGTTGGGCAAGCGTTTCAATCGAACTTCCTGAGGAAGCTCTGGTAGCCGATGTGCAAATAATCTTCCTTTTCGAAGAAGCAAATACATGGGGTTATGGCGCTGGTGTTGATAATGTAGCTGTTACAGACGAGGCACCTGAAAATGCCCGTGCACTGCAATACTACAAA
>JAAXUD010000724.1 GCA_013336205.1 Lentimicrobium sp.
AAGGTGCTGCTCTCCGCCCGCTGAAAAATTGTTTGAATTCCACCCCTGTATTTGAGCGGACGATTCATCAGACGGGCGCCATCGGGACCTTTCAGCTGCTTTTCAACAATTTCCTGGTGATGCAACGCCTGTTCCTTAGTGAAAATCCCGCTGATGATGCCACGGTCCATCGGAAGCAGGCTGTACTGAATATTGGTTCTGGTATCGGAGGGATGAAGCAATACACTGATACTCCGGTCATCCTCAAGCAGTCCATAACCAGCAACTACCTCATCCTTAATCAGGTACTTATTAAAGTCTGATCTGATATTTTCACAAATATTTTTCAACTCAACAGCCTTCTTTTCATGCCCGGTCATTTCATAAACAACCTGGTATTGTTGAAAGGCCTGATAATTCATTTCAACTGTCCAGCTCGAAATCAGGCGTTGGGCCAGTTCTTTGCTTACCGGCTGTAAGGAATCGTTCCAGTCGCCCCCACCAAAAGGGACCAGTGCCGTGCCCGGAATAAACGAAGCTGTAATCATGTTGATCAGCCTGTCAATATGTTCGTTCACGGTAGTTTTTTCAGCAAAAGCTGCACCCTTTTCATGGAAGTATGGCAATTCTTCATCTAGAATCGAGAGGTCACCTGTTACTTTAATGTAGTTGCTCAGCCCTATAATTACCCAGTAATAAATATCCCCGTGCGAATCGCCCGCGCGGATGTTTGCATAGCTGTCGAACATCCACCATTGTGGCCAGCCGCCATCGGTATTCTGATTTGAGAAAATAATACGTAACACTTGTTTCGCATCATCATATTTTTCAAGACTCAGCAGAAAATCGAGTGGTCCCTGGGCTACATCGCGTGTTCCCCAGGCTGCCCCGCCAAATTGTTCGAGTCCGTGAGGTGTTAAAAAGTGGGTAATCGCATTCATGCCGAACCACGGAAGTATTTCCCGGATGGCGGCCACATCTTCCTGATTACTCTTCAGGGAAAGATTTAAACTCAGTTCTTTCCAGCCTGACTGTGCCTCCTTACAATCAACCTCAAACTGTTTATCTGAATTTTCAATTCTATCATAAGAGGATTTCTGACATACTTCGCCAATAAAACTCAGGCAGAATTCCTTGGTCTTTTCGACATCGAAAACAAAGTATGAGCCACCATGATTCTTATTATCAGGATAGAGTGCTTCATCGCCTTTGGCCTTATACTCAGCGCTGCTATTCACCAGAATGCTGAATTGTGATTCAGGGAATTTCTCCAGAATCATGCTTTCCGCCCTGGGTTTACTTACATACTCCCCGCTTTTGCTTCCGGCCTTAACCGACCAGCCATTGCCTTCATCAAAATGATGGGTAACAATCAATCTGACATGCTCACCTTCCAATACCCTGAAATCCATATTCACGCGCGGGGATGTTTTGGAGGTCCAGGTACGGATCTGAAAGCAATGATTCGCATGCTTGTATATCCAGCGGCAGTGGTTTAATCCGGTTTCAAAAGCCGAAGGCACTCCCAGTAAATACAGTTGACCATCAATCTCCACAAATATCCGTTGCCCGGTTTCAGGGGTATGGTTAAACTGGCTGGAGCAGATGGACAGAAAAATATTGAAATTTGTATTTCCTTGTGTCAGGTGCGAATTGAAAACACCGTAAGCATAGGCGGTGGTTGAGACTATGTTTTCATCAGCCTGATAGCCTGCCTGCGCCTGAATGATGTGTCCGTGCGGGCGGTCAATGAGCAATTCCTTCGCGCGCAATACCACATGGTTATTTTGCCTGTTGAAAAACGACAACAGCTTACCATGCTCAATTTCAACATGCCGTCTATCCTGCCCAAATAGTCGGGAGATCTCATCTTCAGCCAGGTCATCAGCACAAAGAAAAGGAGAAGTGCCGAATAGATTCTTTTCAGAAGCCTTGTATTCCTCAGAATTGGGAGCTTTAATCTCTTTATCAAATCCGGAAACCAGATCCGGTAACAGTTTCAGATCATCCTGAGAAGTTGCTTCCGGATGATCGGGTTGATACGTAGCAACAAACACACTCTGATGACTATCCCCAACTGTAAGTTTGAAAGGCTTCTCCTGCAAAGCAACCATGGACGATTCCCCTGACAACTCACCTCCGAGGCTGCTTTCAAACAGTCCTTCCGGAATTCCGGTTTCCCTGAATGATCTGCCCAGGAACTGTATTCCATCTGTGCAGGCTGAATTTGCGCCATTTTCACAGGC
>JAAXUD010000725.1 GCA_013336205.1 Lentimicrobium sp.
AATACTGGATGGAGCAATAGATAGGAAAAGAATTATGGGAAACCAGATAATAATAAACCATTTATAATTGAGCAGTCCGAATAACTGAGTCGTAGCAATGCCCAAAGAACAATAAAGCCCTGCAATAGCGATACATATTTGGGAAAAATAGATGACAGCAAAAAAAAGCCCGAAACTCTGCATCACAGCGGGTAAATTTGCTTTTCTGGTTAGCTCCAGAACCGGCCAGCTGTAACGCAAAACCCCACCTGCCCCGTAAGTCCCTATTGAACTGACCAAAAAGATTAGAATGGCAGTACTCGCTAACAAGACGGCAGCCATAATTGTTTTGAAACCTTGCTGCTTTTTTGTCAGGTATGGATAAAACATAAATATGGATGCCAGCGGGAAAAAAATATAAAACATCTGCAGGGCACCCAAAGGCAATTGAAATCCCCGGGTATAAAATACAGGCTGAACGTAATCAAATCTGAAACCCTGGAAGGAAAAGATTGCAACCAGGAAAATAAATACTATTCCAACAGGAAAAATAAAAGCTGCCAGCCTGGTTATGACCTCAATACCCTTGTACGCAATGTAAGCCGAGGTTAATAAAATCATAATGACAATAGCCCATAAGGGGGTCCGGGTCAGGTAATAAACTTTATCCAATTCGGCTATCTGCCTTGCAGCCCATACAGTAATAACCAATAAAAACAAGAGGAAAAGAAAAGCGATCCCTTTGCCAAGTACTTTCCCGCAAACCAAAGGCAGGTACTCGATAATTGATTTTTGGGGGAACCTTTTACCCAACCGAACCAGACAAAAAACCAATGTCGTCAATTTAAGCAACCATAAAATACCACTCTAAATCGCGAAAAAAATATTCAAAAAAGCAAAAAAAGACTTGACATTTCTAAGACCGCCAAATAATCAAAGTGGATACCTTTTTATGGTATATCTTTGATTACGGATGTGTTGAAATGAGTAAAATCGATTTATTGTCAAGAGCTATTGATCTAGTTAGCACCACTATACGAGACTATGATTTTCTTTGTTCTTCAAGAAATGATCCAACCTATTTTACTCGAAAAGGGAAAATTGGCTTTGTGAATTTAATTGCCTTTACCTTAAATTTCGTAAGGAGATCGCTGCAATTGGAGATCGATTCTTTTTTCAACCGTATTCATTCCGATGAATCCACAACAAAACAAGCTTTTTCCCAAGCAAGACAAAAAATATCCTATGAGCCATTCAAGATCTTGTTCGATACCACCACCCAATTGGCTCGTTCTGAAGACAGTATGGATACGTTCAAGGGTTTGCGCGTTAGTGCCATCGATGGAACAACCATCGCTCTAGAAAATATGCCTGAATTAGTCGACTATTTTGGGTGCTCAGGTGCAGGCTCAACGGCCGCAACTGCAAGAGCCTCAGCTTTATACGATGTGTTGAATGAGGTCGTGCTGGATGCATGTATTGATACGTTTTCTTGTGGCGAAAGAAAACTAGCTTCGCAACATATTTTGCGGTTGCAGTCTATGGGCATTTCTAATGATCTTATTATTTTCGACAGAGGCTATGCGTCGGCCAAACTTATTTCACAACTTTTTGAATCGGGTATACATTTCCTTATGCGTGTCAAGTGTAAATTCAACAAGGAAATCGACGCTTTGGCTTCATCGGATGGTTTTGTGAAAATTACGCATAAAAGAAAAGTCTATCGTATTAGAGTCGTGAAGTTCCCCCTACCGTCAGGCGAAATTGAAACACTGATTACTGATTTACCACAAGAAACCTTTGCAACAAGCGATTTTAAAGCATTGTATTTCAGAAGATGGCCGATTGAAACACGTTATGATACCTTGAAAATCAAGCTGCAGCTTGAGAATTTCACAGGAAAAACGGTGTTATCTGTTTTTCAGGATTTTTACGCAAGTATGTTTCTTTCTAATATGGCTACATTTACAAAATATGTGACTGATGCAGAAATCCAAAAGGATAATGCTGATAAAAATTTGGACTATGAATATAAAACGAATGGAAATATCCTTATCGGCAAGTTGAAAGATAACCTCGTTCTTGCGATATTAGAACCCGATTCTAAAAAGAGAGAGCAAGCTTTAAAAAAGGTGCTTGCAGAAATTGCCAAAAATCGTACACCCATACGCCCAGACCGGCAATTTGAACGCAAAATACCCAGGAAGAAACGGTTCTTTATGAATAAGAAATCGGCATTGTAAA
>JAAXUD010000726.1 GCA_013336205.1 Lentimicrobium sp.
AAGCACCGGTGACGTCAATTTTGTGACGGTTGTCAATATTGGCACTGCTGTCAATGCCTATAGTTATGGCTATGCAGGCGGCCAAAGATCAATTCTTTATTCCAACAACGATATCAATACGGTGACGCATATCCACAGAATGGGCGGTATTCTTGACCCGGGCGGCTATTCAGGTGACCTCGGCATTGATATTTCGACGGATGGCGGTATGACCTGGTCCAACCAGAACGAAATTTACACTTCAACGATTTCAGGCGGTACCTATAATACGGATGCCGCACGTTATCCGAACCATGGTATCTGGAATCCTGAAGGTAACACCGATCCTGACAATGCTTTTGTTACTTACTTTGCACCTTGTATTGACGGAAGCAACGGCGCTGACAGCTGGGGCGGTCATGCCATCGGACGTGCCAGAATTGGCGCTTTAACTACAGATACTACAAAAACCCTGACCCATTCCACACCTCCATTTTATCAGTATCTACCTGATGCATATGACGTTTCCAAAGATGGTATTATTGTCGCTGTCGATGCAAACCAGGACTGGACTACCGGGACCGTGGCATACCAGGGTTCGCTGATTGTTTACCGTGGCGAATGGGATGAAGGCATTGGTGATTTTGTTTTTGAAAGATCCCTGCTTGATTTCCCAACCAACGCTGAAAATGATCGTCCTACACATGTGAAATTTGCTTTCGGACCTGACGGACAGACCGGATGGATCGGTATTGTTACCGATAATACAGTTGTTACTCCATTGACGGATTTACGTTATTACTACCCGGTGTTCATTAAAACCACCGATGGCGGCCTTACCTGGGGCGACCCCATTGCTGTGCGCCTCGATGGCCCTGATGGTTTAACCGGAGTCCTTAACTATCTGACAGACCAGCAGATCACTGATCTTTATGAACCACCGGCACCTGCAAGGGATGAGATCCCTTATACCACGGCATTTGATTGCGATATGGCCGTAGATGCATGGGGCAATCCCCACATGGCTGTAATGATTGGAGTTGGCGCTTCCTCCGAGTATAGCATCATTTCTGCTGCTGAATATTTCGCCGCATTCGATATTTTCTCTACCGATGGCGGAACAACATGGGATGGCTATTGCTGCGGCAAGGGTAACCAGTTCCGGGGTACATTCGGAACAGATTATTCTGAAGATAACCGTGTTCAGATCTGCTCCTCTCAGGATGGCGATAAAATGTTTGTCACCTGGCTGGATACCCGCCTGGAAGGCGCTGAAGAAAATAATGCACCTGACGTTTTTGCCCGCGGAATTGATATCAACATGCCCCCGATTCCCTGGAATTATTCAGTGAATGAAAGCGGAGAAGATATGCCGGTTAATGTGACTACTTTTTCAGAAGCCATGTGGCAGGCTTATTTTGCTGTGACATCAAGGTTTGCCCTGGACGATGGTGACGGGACTTATACCATTCCGATCAGTTACCAGGCCATGACAACCCCGTTCGACCCGGCTTTGCCTGTCCAGTATAAATATATCCAGGATTTTTCTTTCACAGTTGGTCTTGACTGGATCGTAGGAGTTGATGAAAAGGATAACACTGAAGTTCCATCAGTTTCTCAGAACTACCCGAATCCTTTCAGTCAGACATCAACCATTGAAGTGAACCTCCGGAACGCCGGTGATCTCAGCCTGAAAGTGTCAAACCTGCTTGGGCAGGAAGTTATGACGATTAATAAAGGAATGGTCCCCGCAGGATCCTACTCATTTGTTATCGATGGAAAAGACCTGAAAAATGGCGTTTACTTTTATACAGTAAGAACCAACAATACTGAAGTCACGAATAAAATGATCGTGCGGTAATAAATTGTTGGAAATTATTCTAAAGCCGGGTTTTCTAAGAAAGCCCGGCTTTTTTTATCAAATATTAACAAAATCAATATTAGTTACTTCTAAAAAAAAGTGTATCTTTAGCGCTTGATTTTTACACGTTAACCAAAATGTTTAATTTAATTATTTAACCCATGAAAAATGTTCTACTTTGCCTTCTGGCATTAACTATCGCCTTAGGTGGCTATGCTCAGCAAAAACCTGTTTTGAAAGGTGATGTGAAATCCAACTCTGCCATTTCCCCCGAAAGGATCGGTTGGGAGCCTGTTAAGACTAAACCCGTCACCAGTTCAACCAGTCCGGCATTATTCAGCGTTTCTTTGGAGATAACTTTCTTAACCGGTTTCCCTTGAC
>JAAXUD010000727.1 GCA_013336205.1 Lentimicrobium sp.
CACTGATTTTCTATCCCGCTTATACACCTTTCAGGTGATGAATGATACGTGGCACAGCAACCACAGTCGTTCCGGAATGCATTCAGACCATATCCCATTCAGAACAATTAAGGCCAAATACACATGTTTGAAAAAATAGACACGCATACCTCGTCTCCGGAGAGGCCGGCAACCGCAGAAGGCAACTTTTACAAACCGCGCACAAACGCCATCGGGCCGGGAATGAACGAACGGGTGCAGAAACTAAGAAAACTGAGTTTTGAAACCGAGCCTTCGCTTTCGATTGAACGTGCGCTTCACGAAACAGCATTTTATAAAGAAAACTACGGCAAATTTTCGATCCCGGTTTTACGGGCATTGAATTTCCTGGATCATTGCCAGAAAAAAACCATCTACCTGGGCGAAGGTGAGCTGATCGTCGGAGAACGCGGACCAAAGCCCAAATGTGTTCCTACTTTCCCGGAATTGACCTGCCATAGCACAGACGACTTTCATGTGCTGAACACGCGTGATATGCAACGCTACACCATAAGCCAGGAAGATATTGACCGGTATGAAAAGGAAGTAATCCCTTACTGGCAGGGCAAAACACAGCGAGAAAGAATCTTCGGCCATGTTCCCGATGAATGGCGGGCTGCTTATGAAGCCGGTTTGTTTACCGAATTTATGGAACAGCGGGCACCCGGGCATACCAGCCTCGACGGAAAGATATACCGCAAAGGAATGCTGGACTTTAAAAAGGAAATAGCTGAAAACCTGGCAAGCCTTGATTATATGAATGATCCTGAGGCTACAGATAAATCTGAGCAATGGAAGGCTATGGATATTTCGTGCGATGCGGTCATTGTATTTGCCGAACGCCACGCCGAACTGGCTGAAAAACTTGCCGAAAAAGAAATTAACGCCAAAAGAACCGCCGAACTGCATAAGATTGCTGAAGTTTGCCGGTGGGTTCCGGCCAACGCACCTCGTAACCTATGGGAAGCCATACAGATGTATTGGTTTGTCCACCTGGGCACCATTACCGAGTTGAATGGCTGGGATGCCATGAACCCTGGCCACTTCGATCAGCACCTGGCTCCATTTTATGAGAAGGAAATCAAGAAAAAAACACTCACCCGCGATGAAGCAAAAGAGCTTATTTCCTGCTTCTGGATTAAAGTCAACAACCATCCTGCTCCGCCAAAAGTAGGAATTACAGCGCGCGAAAGCGGCACCTACAATGATTTCACCAATATCAATATCGGCGGTTTAAAGAGCGACGGCACCGATGGAACGAATGAAGTTTCCTACATCATGCTTGAAGTAATTGAGGAACTGCACATTCTGCAACCGGGCAACTCGGTACATATAAGTGCCAAGACACCGGATAAATTCCTTCATGCAGCGGCCCATGTTATCCGGCAGGGACATGGCTATCCCTCGGTATTTAACCCGGATATTTACATTCTGGAGATGCTTCGGCAGGGAAAATCGCTTCTGGATGCGCGCGAAGGCGGTTGCAGCGGATGCATTGAGGTAGGGGCTTTCGGAAAGGAAGCCTACCTGCTCACCGGATACCTCAATGTACCCAAGATACTTGAAGTGACACTGAATAACGGCATCAATCCGGTTAGTGGTAAAATGGTTGGGATACAAACAGGCGATCCGCGCAATTTCAAAACCTATGAAGAGCTTTATAATGCTTTTCTGAAGCAACTTCAATTTGTGGTTGACCAGAAAATGCGCGTAAGCAATTACATAGACCGGATGTTTGCAAAATACGCTCCGGCGCCTTTCCTCTCGGTGGTTATTGAGGATTGCATCAGCAAAGGCCGCGATTATTATGATGCCGGGCCACGTTATAATACAAGCTATATACAATGCTGTGGCCTCGGAACCATCACCGATAGCCTGGCGGCACTGAAAAAACATGTATTTGAGGATAAAACTTTCAGTTTGGACAGAGTTTTGAAGGCTGTACTCAAAAATTTTGAAGGTGACGAATTGTTACGTCAGACCATCCTCAACAGGACACCTTTCTTTGGAAATGACGATGACTATGCCGATTCGATTGCAGTCAGAGTATATAACGACCTGGTTGAAACCATAGATGGCAAACCTAATATAAAACCTGGCGGGAAATACCATCTCAATATGCTTTCAACTACCTGCCATGTATATTTCGGTAAGGTTACGGGTGCTACGCCAAATGGCCGGTTAGCAGGCAAATCAATCTC
>JAAXUD010000728.1 GCA_013336205.1 Lentimicrobium sp.
TGGTGGCATTGTAACTTCAATTAAAACACCTGATTTGCAGGGTAAAGTATCAGAAATTGCACTGGGTTTCGATTCAGCAGAGGCATATTTATCAGAATCCTACATTGCCAATTGCCCTTACTTTGGTAGTATTGCAGGCCGGTATGCCAACCGCATTTCAAAAGGTAAATTTCAGATTGACGGCACAGCGTATTCACTGGCTACCAACAATGGCGGAAATGCGCTTCATGGTGGAATCAGGGGATTCGACAAGCGCACCTGGGAGGGTAAACTGGTTTCAGGTCCCGGCTACACAGGTGTTGAGCTAAGTTACCTGAGTCCGCATCTTGAAGAAGGCTATCCCGGCAACCTGCAGGTAAAAGTCACCTATCAGCTGAACAACAGCAACGAATTAATGATCAGTTTTGAAGCTGAAACTGACAAAACAACCATTCTGAACCTTACTAACCATACCTATTTTAACCTGACTGGTTGCAGAGAGAATATACTGAATCATCACCTCCGGATCAACAGTAAAACACAGATTGAAAGCATTAACCTTATCCCAAGCGGTAAATTTGCAGATGCCAGCGGAACAATTTATGACTTCAGCCATGGGAAAAACATAGGACAAGACATAGCTGAATTGTCGGATGGTTATGATGCAGGATTTGTGCTACCGTTGGAAAACGGTAGATTAACGTTTGCCGGTGTTTTATCAGAAGAAACAAGCGGAAGAATGGTGGAGGTGCTGACCAACCAACCTTCAATTCATGTTTATACAGGTTATTACATTCCTGCTTTGAAGGGGCATAACAATGCGGATTATGGAAGATATATGGGCGTTGCACTTGAAACCCAACACTTCCCTGATTCACCCAACCATAGTCAATTCCCTACTACCTTATTGAAACCTGGCGAGACCTTTAACAGTGAAACAATATTCAGGTTTGGCCTGAAAAAATAAATTTTCCGGAACTAAACCGAAGCTATGCCCATCAAGATCGCACTGATTATTTCGATCATTTTGCAGTTCGCGGCAGCTATCATTGCCCTTTCACTCACCAAAAGGACTAAAACCAATATTGCCTGGTGGCTTATCTCAATAGGGTTTCTATTGATGGCCATCCGCCGGGTTTTTGAGTTTTTCCAACTTTCAGATTCTCAAAGCAGGCTGATCACAGGATTGCTGAGCACCTGGACCGGAGTTCTTATTTCAATCCTGATGCTTGGCAGTCTGATCTTTATTAAACGCATTTTCAACATTCAAAAAAGAATGGATGATCTGCGTAAAGAGAATGAGTCAAGGATTCTTTCTGCAATAGTCAGGACTGAGGAAAATGAACGCCTGAATTTTTCGAAGGAACTTCACGATGGACTTGGCCCCCTGCTTTCATCAGTAAAAATGGCCATTTCTGCCAGCCAGCATATCGAAAATCCGGAAAAAACTGCAGAAGTGATGAATAATGCCGAAAAACTGATTGATGAATCTATCACCTCACTCAAAGAGATCTCCAATAAATTAAGCCCTCATATTCTCAATAATTTTGGCCTGCACAAGGCGATAAAATCCTTTATCGCGAAGCTTCCGATTATCGACAAGCCTTCCATCAGCCTTGACAGCAACCTGGGAAACAGAAGATTTTCCTACAATGTTGAGGTTATTCTGTACCGTGTTATCTGTGAATTGATTACAAACTCTCTTAAACATTCAAATGCCAGGAATGCATACATTACAATAATGACAGATGAAAAAACACTGACGCTGGATTACCTGGACGATGGGGTTGGTTTTAACAGTGAGATTCTTGAACTCAGCGAAAAAGGGATGGGATTTGCCAATATCCGGTCGAGGATTAAGTCGCTCAATGGATCTTTTGAAATCTTTACAAGAGAAAATGAAGGCGTGAGGGTGAATGTGATGATTGCGGATTGCGGGTTAAGGGATCCGGATTGATGTTACAGCATCAGAAATCGTCCAAAAACCTAAAAAAAGCCCACAATTCCTGAACCAGATCCGAAATCCTAAATCTGAAATTTAAAGCAATGGAACCAATCACTGTTTTCCTGGTCGATGATCACAAGCTTTTCAGAGAAGGGCTTGCTTTGTTGCTTGGCAATCTGTCCTATATCAAGGAAGTGAAACAGGCATCAGATGGGGAAGAATTCCTGTCAGAACTGGCTAAAAGTGAACCAGAATTAGTCTTTATGGACATCAGCATGCCGATTAAGATC
>JAAXUD010000729.1 GCA_013336205.1 Lentimicrobium sp.
AGCTGATGCCCATTGCCATTTGAAAAAGCCGTGCAGCTTCTTCGGGCTTTGCCAGCACCGGTGCATCCTTGCCGTTAAATATTATTACTTTCCATGGAAAGGCTACCTGCTTGAGATTCATTTCAATAACAGCGCCATCGCTGGTTGTGAAACTGTATATATCTTCGTTACCAGACCAACTTTGAATTTTCTGCGCTTCCGCCATGCGCCGGATGTTGGTAAACGCTGCTCCGTTTTTGTCTGATAATGCATAGAAATTCTGAACTCCCATTGCATTTTTCAGACTATCTGATTTTTTTTCATCAGGGTAGATGAAGACTGTGACTGCCTTGCTAAATGATCTTATTATGACGGATTCCGGATTTGGCCGAACATCATTTTCTGGCAAAGGCACTTTGGGCTGACGGCATGCAGTTGCCATCAACAATAGTAAAATGCAGTAAGTGCCAGCTCGTTTAAACATCGTTCTGTTAATCCGGAAATGATCGTATATGTAACCTGCTAAGGTACAAAAAAAAGAGACAAGATTGGGCTACTGCCGTGTAAAAGACCATAGTAAAGGAGACATCTGCTAATTAACAAGATCCGAAGTGTATGATTAGATCATGAATCAGGAATGTATTGATAAAGAATGGATTCTTTTTGTGAAGACCCTGGTTTTTAAGTTGCCTGATTGCCGTTAACAGGAGGATTTTATCAACAGAATATTGAAGTTTCAATTAATTGTGAATGTCTACTTCCCAGTCACCTGGTTCAAAAATCTCAAACTCAAATTTCACATAAACAGTGGTTGTGTTTAACTTGTTGGGGGTAGAGTACATAACTTTTATAGTTACAGGAAATGTAATTCCTTCATAACCAATTGACTCGCCCAGCGCAGATTCATATCCACTGGAGGATGAAATGAAAAAATTGGAGATTCCACTGTTTCTGGCTCCATTCTGGTATAGATTAATCATCACCCGGTTTATGGGACTTCCGGTTTTCTGAAATGTGTACCTGTCGACCCCTTCCTTTGATTTTACAAGTGGTTTGGGGTGGTAAGGGCCGGCATATTGGTCATTGACCCATTGTCCGTCGGTGATGGAATCACTGCCTTTGTCAGGCTGGATGTATGTGCCAATGCCATTCCTTTTTCCGGCTTTCCATTGTCCTGTATAAACTTCACCTGTCGACCATTTATAAATTCCTTTGCCTTCCGGTAAGCCATTTTTAAACTGACCTTCGTAGCGGTCGAGGCCAACAGCGGTGCCATAACCATGAGCCAGCCCTTTTTTGCAATCGCCGGTATAAGTTCCTGAAATCGCTTGCTTCATCACCTGGCAACTACTTTGGCCTTGCGACTGAAAACCCAGAAGCGTTAAATAAATTATCGGGAATATCAGGCTTAAACGAATCATTTTTATTGAGGTATTTAATTGAATACCGCGTTAATAGCTCCTATAAAGATAAACATTTTTAGCCTTTCCGGCAATGCTTTGATTGGGGAAAGTTAACTAAACTGGAAATTGAAACAAAGTGCTCTTAAATTCTAACCGGGCTGAACTATTTGAATAAAGCAAAAAACCTCATTGCTGAGGTAGTTTTTGCTATTTTGCTTACTTATGCAGGATTAGCCGGCTGCATCCGATAAAACACGACACAAGAGTGACATAGCCGGGTTTAGGCTAAATTATTACAAGTTTTCTGGTTTCAACCGAGGCGTTGGTTTTAATCTGTAAAAAATAGTTGCCCGGTTTGAGTGCGCTTACGTTTAGCTCCAATTGCTGCAAGGACTTGTAAGTTCGATTTATAACCCCCTGTCCCGTCGCGTTAAGAATCGTAATTTGAATTTCAGATGCAGATGCTGGCAGATTCAATAAAGTAATTTTATCTGCTGCTGGGTTTGGATACAGTTTAATTTCAATTGATTCTGCTTCCTGAACAGCGGTTGTTGTATAGGCGTTTCTGGCAAAGGCTGAATTGTCGCATACGATTTCCGAAACATTGCCTGGAACAAACCCAGCCTGGTAAGTGTTGCTGTATGTGTCAAAAATAATCATTTTCAGCACATTATTGGTATCAATACCCAGCAGCAACATGCTTCCTGAGTTCTGATCAAAGGAAGAAGATCCAGCCACAAAATACTGGAATTCAGCAAGTGAGCCACGGGTATAAACATCTCCGCTTGTTTTATTGATTTCGACCACGAAACTGCCGGTATAATTCCA
>JAAXUD010000206.1 GCA_013336205.1 Lentimicrobium sp.
TAAAACGGTTGTTACCCCAAGCGAAACAAAACTCTGGATCATGATTCCGAGAATATTTCTTTTTGATGCCAGCCCTCCATAAAAGAAAGCCAGCCCGGGTGTCATCAGCATAACCAGGCTTGTAGCCAGAAGCATAAAACCGGTATTCCCGACTTTGGAGGCTTCGTTCAAAATCATTTCAGTTTCCATTTTTTTGCGGATTTATTTGTTGTTCAACAATCTTTTAATCACCAATTTTTGTCAACTTTAAATTGATGCATTGAATCAAGAAGCCTTCTGAGTATTACCCGAACTCCTCTTTATTCTTTTTATCTTTTGTCTTTTTACTTTAGTCTTTTATCTTTATTTTATGAGCTTTAAACTTTAAACTTTAAGCTTTTTACTTTAGACTTTAGACTTTTTACTTGTCGCTAAAGCGAAATTCCAAAAACCAGGAAAACATTCTCAGCCTGAGGGTTAACAATAAACGAGGTGCTGATCGGTAGGCTGAATTTGTCGGTAATCTGAATTTCTTTTGAAGCAGTAATGCCAATATTAATTACACCGGCATAAGGCCCGTAAAAACCTGTTTCTCCTTTTTCTTCATCAGGACTGGTTGGGGTCATTCCCATAAAGATGTTATAATCAAATTCTTTGCACTTTCCATTAAATCCAAGCTCCAGATAGGTCGAATACTGCTTTTTCCCATCAGCTTTCAAAGCATCTGCTCCCCAGAAGTTAACAGCAGCCATGAAAGTGAAAGGTATTTTCTCTGTTCCGTCGAAGGAAGCGGAGGCCTCAAGTAAATGTCCTGTTTTCTCCTCATCGTACTCAAAGTAATTGTTATTGCTGAGCGATTCATCGGGAAGAAAATAATCAGTGATTGTCAGACTGAACATATCCTTGATGTTGTAAGACAGGTAAAGATCTGTTTCCTGGATGGTAAGACCATCGCTCATTGAGAAAGCGCCCCAGGTGCCCAGAGTCAGATTGCCGACTGAGAATTCCAGTGTTGGCTGAATGCTCGGGGAGGAGCCCCCAAGGTTTAGTCCACGCCATACATAACGGCTCATCAGGTCAACCCCGGCATTGAATGAAGTCTCTGTCTGGGCTGTTAAACCTGTTGACATAAACATCAAAACAGCCAGGACTATCCCCGGCAGAATTCTGCTTGTGTTTTTTTTCATCTTGCTTGGATTTGATTTAATTCTATTTGATTTCCCACGCCACAAAAATTGAAACTATAAAGGTGTTGAACAATGCAGCATTAACTGATTTTGTATAGGGTAATCGCTTATTTTTAATTAAGTGATACACGTATAATCTAAGTTGAGCGGATTGAGTGCTGCGAGAAATTGCTTTCTGGTAAAGCCGTTCTGGGGATATTTTCGCTTTTCCTAACCACAGGCTTCAGTCGGATTATAAGTTCCTACTGTTGTCCTTACCCCGGGCTTCAGCCCGGGGTAAAAGCAAACCCACGCCCCAAGCGGCTTTAGCCGAAAAGGGGAGAGAAGCCAAATCAGGGCAAACCCACGATTGTCAGGTATCAATATTCGCCCGGCTTCGCCTGAACTTTAGCCGGCTTTTGGGCTAAAGCCCCTGTAAGTTCCGGGTTGTTATTTACCCCCGGCTGAAGCAGGAGGTATTAAAATAGGCCTGTAGGTCTTTTTAAAGTCAGGGTTAAAAAAGGAATTCGATTTGAGATTATACTGAATCCTCAGGAAAATATTTGAATAATTATAATCCTCGGTTGAAATACCGCGCTCTTCTTCTGAATTGTAAGTTATTTTCCGGTTCTCCTGCCCCGGCCTTCAGCCAGATTAAAACTCACTTCCGCTTCCCATACCCCGGGCTTCAGCCCGGGTTAAAAGCAACGCACCACACCAAGCGGCTTTAGCCGAAAAGGGGAGAGAAGCCAAATCAGGGCAAACCCACGATTGCCGGGTATCAATATTCGCCCGGCTTCGCCTGAACTTTTGCCGGCTTTTGGGTTAAATCCGCAAAGTGGATATAAACCTTTTTGCCTCCGGCTGTAGCCAGGGTGAAACATGAGATTCAAGAAATTAGTTATTTCAGCTTGGATATATAATAGGTCGGATGATTAATAGCTATATACCTCATAACTATACATTTGCAATGTTTATCAAAATAGATTGAAATAATTAACTCAGAAATCAATAATCTGGTGCTTAATCGCAAACTTCACCAGGTCAACTGTAGATTTCAGGTTTAACTTCTGCATAATGTGGTTCTTATGCGATTCAACAGTTCGGGTGCTGATAAATAGTTTTTCGGCAATTTGCGGATTTGGGATTCCTTCTGCAAAAAGTTTCAGAATCTCCAGTTCGCGCTTCGAAAGACTGTTCTCCGGATTCAGGTTTTCTGGTTCTCTGTCTTTTGCCTTTTTAATGTAGCTCTTCAGAATCACGTTTGAAATCGACTCGCTAAAATATTCGCTTCCCTGGCTAACAGTGCGGATGGCCAGCAACAGCTCTGCCTGAGAAATGTTTTTTGGCAGATATCCCTGCGCTCCGGCCTTTATCGCATTAAAAATATACTCTTCGCTGGTGTACATTGATAGGAAAAGTACATGTATCGTTGGATATTCGTGTCTGATAATCTCGCACAACTCAATGCCGGAGTAGTCAGGCAGGGAAATGTCCAGCAAAATAACACCCGGATGTCCTGATTTGAGCATACTCAGCAAGTCCAGGCCATTGCTTGCTTCCCCGATTATTACAATATCTTCCTGCCCGGCCAGTAATGCTTTTATTCCATCGCGGACAATAGTGTGGTCATCAACCAGGATTACTTTGATCATACAATACTTTTATTAACTGGTATTTCAAACTTTATTGTAGTTCCGGCTCCGGGTTCGGAAATGATAAAAGCCTGTCCTTTCAACAAACTGGCCCGTTCCCGTAGATTGTTCAATCCATGTCCTTTAATATTGCAGCTTGCTTCTGAGTCAAAGCCTACGCCATTATCAGTGATGCTAATGTACAGTAAGTTATTGATTAGCTGCGATTCAATTTTAAGATTTGTCGCCTTCGAATGCTTTGAAACGTTGTTGAGTGCTTCCTGGAAAATGCGGAAAATGTAGAGCCGGGCTTTCCGCCCAAGCAGTTGTCCGGGTATTTCACCTTCAAAAGTTGTGGTAATATTGGTGGTCTCAGTCAGGTTGTTACAAAGGTTCCGGATAGCGGAAGTTAAGCCAAATTCGGCCAATGAAGGTGGCATCAGCGCATTGGATATTGCTCTTACCTCATCTATAAGACTATCAGTCAGTGATATAACGGATTGGAGGTTCAGTTTGTATTTTTCCGGTATTCCGGTTTCCAGCATTCCAAGCCGCAATCTGATGGCAATCATATTTTGTCCGATCCCATCGTGCAATTCTCTTGAAAGGCGCTGCCGCTCCTGGTCTTGTCCGTCAATGGCTGACTTTAACCTGTTAATCCGCTCAGCTTTCAACGCAATATCTTTATCCTGCAAACTAACAGCCATGCGGTTGAATGCCTCCGTCAGCTCTCCGATTTCATCGTCTGATTCAATGCCAACCATTGAACTTAACTTCCCATCGCCCAATTCAATGGCGGCATCTTTAAGTTTTATGAGTGGCCGGGTAATTTTCCGGCTGATTGCATAGGTCATAAAAAAAAATGCCAGTGCGGTAAATACAGTCAGCAGCATGATGTTGTTTCTTATGGCGTAAATTGAAGCCGTTGCTTCCTCATAATCCAGTTCGGCGATTATCGCCCAATTCAATCCTTCAACCTTGATTTTGCCAAAAGAACTTAAAACCTCTACACCCCGGTAATCCGGAACCTGGGCTATTCCTGTCTCGTTATCAAAAGACCTGCTAACCGGGATGGTAATTACCCTGGTTTTCATTACTGAATTACTGATAAATCTGGATTGGCTCCGCATCAGGTAGTCGGCACCAACAAGATAGGTTTCCCCTGACTTGCCAAGTCCGTTGGCTGGATCTGATTCTATCAATAAATCATCTATTTGCTGCTGATCGATTGCCAATGCAAGGTAAGCCTCTGTTTGATCGTTAGATTTAATAATGCTAATGGCAAATAAATGATTTTCAATTGATTGACCGACTATCTGGTAATCAGTGATATAAGCCTGAGAAGTATTGTTAACAGATCCCGGCCTCATGATAACAGAATTTTTTTGATATTTTAATGAGTCCGCCGGGTGTTTGAAAAGAACATTCCCCGAATTATCAAGAATCATAAAGCCTGAGCAATACCCCGACGCCAGAACCCAACTGGTTTCTTTAACTGATAATGCCGGGGTATGCTTGTTATTTTTGTTCAGCAGGGCTTCAACCATTTTTCCGGCATCTTCTGAGGATGCAACAAAAGCAGCCTCCCTTAACCTGTCATCCAGAAACCTTTCAATCATTGTCTGCTTTGCAATCCGCACCGAAGTAAGCTGATGGTAAGTGCGTTCAAGCAAGGCTTTACGTGCGGTGAAAAAAGAAAAGAATCCGGTTACAATGATAGATCCGATGCCAAGGGCAAGAAAATAAAGTATCATCTTTTCGGTTAGCGAGGTTCTTTTCACAGGCTTCGGTTTATTTTTCAAACCTACGTGATTTTTTCGTTTGTGCCCGGATTTTTGATAAATTCATTATTTTTTTGAAAGCATTGTAAATAAGTGATTTAGCATCTATGATTTGAAATTTACCTTTTGTTATTCTAAAAAATGAACAAAAATTCTTTAAAAAGGTTAGATACGCTAACTTCCTGACTGTAGGAAGTTTTGATTTTTTTGCATCTTTTAAACGATTGTTTATCAGTTATATATAAGATAGCGTCAATTTAACATCCTGTTTGCATTAATGCTTGTTCAGGTTTATATTTGTCGCCTGATTTTTTATAGTTCCTGAAAACGACAAGGAGATTAACATGGTTAAAATTGGAATTTTTTACGGCGGAAGCCACAAAGGCAGTACGTTCAAAACGGCTCAAGCAATAGTAAATCACTTCGGAAAAGAGCGGGCTGCAATGCACAATGTGAGTGATGCAACACGCGAGGACCTGGAAAAATATGAGTATCTGATCCTTGGTACCTCCGCTTGGGGAATTGGCGAAATGCACCAGGATTGGGAGCGGTTCATCGATGTGCTTGTTGAAGCCAGTCTGGATGAAAAAAAGATCGCCTTATTTGGTCTTGGTGATCAGGTCGAATATCCTGAAAGTTTTGTTGATGGCATGGGAACTGTATTCTGCAGGTTGCCTCATAAAGAAAATGTAGTTGGTTTCTGGCCAACCAAAGGATACTCTTTCTACTTCTCTACAGCCGAAAAAGAAGGAAATTTTGTCGGGCTGGCCCTCGACGAAGACAGTCAGCCTGAACTCACCAGCGAGCGCATATCCAAATGGGTTGACCTCCTGAAAGGAGAATTTAAGCTGAATTAGACTTTATTTACTATTCCTTCAACGAATCCTTTCGTTTTGTTGTTTATTCTGCATTATTATTTGTGGGATTATATTCCTTTTTTGTAAATTCCTGTTGTTGAGTTTTCCTTTCGGGAATTTTCATACTTTTGTGTCCATTCTTTCAATTCCAGAACGTAGTTTCACATAGAGATAATAATGAGAAAACATATTTTATTCCTTTCACTCTTTTTTGCCGTTTTTTTTTCTGCCAGCGCACAAACCGGGAAAGCCGGGGCTGATCAGATCCAAACTGCTGTCACTTATTTAGCTTCTGAAGAATTAGGCGGCAGAAAAGCCGGCACTGAAGGCGATTCTTTAGCCGCAGTATTTATTCGTGATAAGTTTTCAGAAAGTGGCGCTACTTTGCTTGAAA
>JAAXUD010000207.1 GCA_013336205.1 Lentimicrobium sp.
TGTGTTCAACATTCTGCTTCAGGTGCTCGATGAAGGCCGGCTGACCGACAATAAAGGACGCACCGCTGATTTCAGGAACACTATAATAATTATGACTTCCAACCTCGGCTCACAGATAATCAGTGAGAAAATGGCCGGGCTAACGGATGCTAACCGGGATATGGTATTTGAAATTACCCGGATGGAAGTTATGGGCCTGCTCAAACAAACCATCAGGCCTGAATTCCTGAACAGGATAGATGAGTTTATTATGTTCAAACCCCTGACTGTTGATGAAATTTTGCAGATCGTAAAACTTCAGATCAATAACCTGGCTTCCCTGTTATTGAAAAATGACATCAGGCTTACTATAACCGAAGGTGCCGTTGATCTGATCGCTTCAGAAGGCTTCGATCCGCAATACGGGGCAAGACCGGTAAAGCGGGTAATTCAGCGCCAGGTTTTAAATGAACTTTCAAAGAAAATTTTGTCAGGTGAAATTATTAAAGATTCAGCCATTATAATTGATGCCAAAGATGGAAAACTGACTTTCAGCAATTAAGTGACTGTTTGAGATTTATTATACTCTATGAATTGTTCCGTCCCTGCCCTCCATGTCAGGGACGGATCAATTAAAAAAGATATATAATATTAAACAAACTCTAATAATCAATCACTTTGAGCTAAAAAAAAATTACACCAAAATCAGTCTGCCAGAGACAGAAATTAAAAAACAGACATGATCTCTGCTGTTTCGTAACTTTGCCCGCTAATTCAATTTACAATGGACAATCTGATATCGGTAAGCTACCTGGCCTTATTTCTGATTATCAGCCTGGGGCTTTTGGCCGGCCGGGCAAAAATCAAAGGATTCTCGCTCGATATTTCAGCTGTTATCTTTATTGCCATGCTTATGGGGCATTTCGGATTCAGATTGCCTTCCGAATACCAGCACATTGGCTTGTTACTGTTTATTTTCACCATTGGAATACAATCAGGTCCGGGCTTTTTCAGAAGTTTCAAACAGTACGGCAAGCAACTCTTTATTATTGCGACAATAATTATAGCCAGCGGAGCACTGGTTACCTGGGGCATTTCTCAACTTTTGTCGATTGACAAAGCGCTCGCCGTTGGTCTTTTTAACGGAGCCATGACCAGCACTCCCGGACTGGCAGCAGCCGTGGAAGTCAGCGGTTCGCCCCTTGCTTCAATTGGCTATGGAATTGCTTACCCTTTTGGCGTTGTTGGCGTTGTGCTCTTCGTAAGCCTTCTTCCCAAACTTTTGAAGGTCGATTTCAAAAAAAGCGAGGAAGAATTTACACAAAACCTCCGTCAAAGCTATCCTGAGTTTATCCCTGGAAATTTCCGGGTTGAAAACCCTAATATCAACGGAAAAAACCTGAAAGATCTGAAATTCAGAACTGCCACCAAATGTGTTATATCCAGAGTTAAGCACAACGGGGTTACCTTAACTCCTTCGCGGGATACAATCTTATACACCGGCGACATCATCAGGGCACTGGGTACGGCTGAAGATCTCGAGAATGTTAAATTACTGATCGGACCAGCTACGGATGAATTGCTTGAACTGGACAAAGGGCACGATGTACAGTGGGTACTGGTCACAAGTAAGCAGGTAATTAACAAGCCATTACAGAAACTTAACCTCGGCGCCAACTACGATGCTACCGTGGTTCGAATCCGCAGAAGCGGAATTGAACTCAAACCCATGCATTACACCATGCTGAGATTTGGCGACAGGCTGCTGGTAGCCACCAGCAAGGAAAGCATGCGACATGTAGTAAAACTCCTTGGAAACGACGACAAGCGCCTCTCCGAAACGGATTTTCTCCCCATCACACTTGGGATTGTAATCGGAATCCTGGTGGGAATGATTAACATACCGGTTTTCGGACTTTTTAATTTCAGTCTCGGAATAACCGGAGGCGTTCTGGCTTCTGCGCTGGTCCTGAGTGGAATCGGCAAAACCGGCCCGATTATCTGGTCAATGTCAAGCAATGCCAACCAGTTGTTCAGGGAACTTGGGCTGCTTATGTTTCTGGCTACAGTTGGCTGTGAAGCAGGGGGACACATTGCCGGCACTTTCAGTGAATACGGCGCCAGCCTGCTTTTAGCCGGAGCGGCAATTACACTGATCCCTTTGATTATTGCATTTATTACCGGAAGATATCTTCTAAAGATGAATTTTCTGACGCTTATGGGTGTAATCACCGGAGGAATGACCAGCACCCCGGGCCTGGCGGCCATCAATTCACAATCGGACAGCGGAATTGCCCAGGTCGCTTACGCGGCTGTATATCCGCTGGCGCTTGTATTGATGATTGTATTTTCAAATATCCTGTTTAAACTGCCGGTGTTTTAACTTCTCAACATCAGGGCAAAGAAAGCTCAGGTCAAAAACAGTACACTTAAAAAACACTCAACTTTCCTCAGAATTTACATTTCAATATCAAGGTTCAACTGATCTTTCAGCTTTCGGATATCGGGGGCATTGCGCTCCATTGCTTCAAACTTTTCGGTATCGGTGTATGGCTTCCGGTCTGCTGCAGGTTTATCAATAATCAGGGTCTCTATTGATATTGAAGTATTCCTGAGCTTTTTCCTTAAAAACGTTACCAATTCAGGCCGGTTGTTAAATATATCGCCTTCCTGGATTTTATTTTCAACGCTTATAACAATTGAGTTATCCTCATTCAGTATTGGATTGCGGCAAGTTAAGGTCGCATAAAGATTTGGCAACTGCCTGGCAACCGTAACGGCCATTTCTGACCAAACCTTTTCAAGATCTGACTGGGTAAACGCTTCACTTTGCTCAGGCAATACTTCTTCTTTGATTAATTGTTTTTCTTCAGGTTCATTTATGGTATTTTTCGTTCCCTGATTCATGAGGTTTCCAACATTCAAGCCTGTGTAGCTTTTTGAAATAGTTGCCGGCGGCGTATTGGCCGGCTCAATAACTACCGGTTTTTCCTGAACAACGGGTTCCGCCGGGGGAACTTCCACAGGCTTGGGCAGAATGTTGATGACAGGTTCTTCAACTTTCGCAGCAGGAGGTAGTGGCGCAGGTGTAACAGGTGGTGTAACTTTTGACGGCTCACTGCTGGCAGGCTTCAGCGGCGCCATCGCAGGCCTGGTCAATGCATCGGCATTGGGATTTGCCAGAATACACAATTGCATCAGCGCTATTTCGAGGTGAAGGCGTTTACTGTTGCTGTTGCGGTAGTTCAAATCACATTCATTGCAAAGGTCAAGTGCTTTTAAAAGGAATCCTGCACTACATTGAACAGCCTGCATCAGGTATTGATTCCGGATATTTGCGCTGGTATCCAATAGTTTCAAAGTTTCCTTATCCTGACCCACTAACAGGTCTCTGAGGTGTTGCGTTAAACCTGCTATGAAATGCTGGCCCTCAAATCCATTTTCAATTATTTCATTCAGGGTGAGCAATGAGTTGCTGATGTCCCCTCTTAGCAGGTAGTCAGTAATCTTAAAATAATAATCATGATCCAGCACATTAAGATTCTCGATTACCTGCTTGTAAGAAAGCTTGTTACCAGCATAACTTACAAGCTGGTCAAACATTGAGAGTGCGTCGCGTAATGCTCCATCAGCTTTTTGGGCAATCACATGCAACGCATCCACTTCGGCCTCAATATGTTCATTTTCTGCGACATAGGCAAGATGCCCGGCAATATCCTCCACACTAATGCGCTTGAAGTCAAAGATCTGACAACGCGATAAAATCGTTGGCATAATCTTGTGCTTCTCGGTGGTTGCCAGTATAAATTTCGCGTAGGCAGGCGGTTCTTCCAGGGTTTTCAGAAATGCGTTAAAAGCCGATGCAGAAAGCATATGAACCTCATCGATAATATAAACCTTGTACTTTCCTGATTGTGGTGGGATACGCACCTGGTCTACCAGGTTGCGAATATCATCCACTGAGTTATTGGAAGCAGCATCCAGCTCATAAATATTGAAGGAAGAGGATTTGGTGAATGTAACACATTGCGAACAGGTTCCACAGGCTTCACCTTCCGGGGTAATATTTTCACAGTTGATGGTCTTGGCCATAATACGGGCACAGGTAGTTTTGCCCACCCCCCTGGGACCGGTAAAAAGAAACGCCTGTGCTATCTGCTGGTTGCGGATGGCATTTTTAAGCGTATTGGTAATTGAAGCCTGGCCAACTACAGTGGCAAAGGTGGCTGGCCGGTATTTACGCGCCGATACTATAAAACTATCCATTCGATGCTTAATATTTTTGGGATGTCAAACATACATGAAAAAATAACGTAAACCGACCTCCTGTTGATAAATTCAAGCGTTCAACCCTCAAATAAATTGCACAAAATACGCTGTTCCCTAATCAATCCAATAGTTAAACGCATATTTAGTTGTTTGCAGATTAACTTGAGGTTTTAGGTAAAGCGCTGAATGAAGCAAAAAATGAAATTAAAGATCTATCATTTAACCGGATTTATCCCTGCCCGGGCGGCTACTTCATTTTGAAGCAATTTCAGTCTGTCGAGTCGGTCAGACAGGTTTTTTTATCTGCGCTAAGTCGGGTAAACTTCTTACTTCTTACTTCTTACTTCCGAAATCCGAAATCCGAAATCCGAAATCCGACTTCCCTGGTTCTTTTGTCAATTGTCTCACCCCTTCAGGGTGATGCTTGTTTTTTACTCCTCACTTGCTTTGATGTCTCAGCCCTTCAGGCTGAAAGTAAACATCTCAGACTTCCGTCCTCTGACTTGTCTCTTACTTATTACTTTTTACTTTTTACTTTTTACTTTTTACTTGACTAATAATCAACCACTTTAACCGCGATCAGGCGGTCATAGCGGGTGCCGGGTTCACGGTGATAAACCAGCACGGTGTATGCGTTCCTGGTCTCAAAACGATCACCTTCAATAGGTGCGGTTTCAGCAATTGACTTGCCATCGGGCAGGTAGACATAAAGATAATTATAATAGCCTTGTTTGAGGTATAGCCGTGCTTCATAACCCTGCCTGGCAAAATTGTATTCCATGCGGCCCGGCCCCGATGCTGAAGCCGGACTATTGCCGGGGGCAAAAAACTGCCAATCAGTGAGCGCACCCATAATATAAATCCCACCGCCCTTTAGCGGGGCCTCGTAAGGCAAAAAGAAGTCGACCCATACATACTCAGATTCAGTAACCGGATCGTTGGCATCCTCAGTTTTAATGAATCGCTGTCCGTTCATATCTGATTCGGTGATGTAGGGTGCTGTAGCCTTTACTTTATCAGGCAAAAGCCTGACATGATAACCATCACTCCGATTTTCAAGCGCATCCACGCGGTCTGACTGGTAACGAAGGCTCTTAATATCAAAATAACGGAATTCATTACCGGCCGCGAATACGATGGTGCCATCGTTGTATCGGTAATCATATTCATCACCCCGAATCATCATTGGCTTAATACCCCACAAGGCATTATCCCATCGTTGATTCTGCATAACCACCACTTTCATATCACGTTGGGGTTCGCTAATATGATAGGCACCACTGTAAATGGAAAACGACACTTCGTGGTGAGTAAACCGTTGGCTGATAATATTGGCAGCCCTTACGTTACCTTCGACTGTGACCAAAGGTTCAACCACCATAAAACGCCTGGTAAGGATTGGATTTTCGGGCTCCCCATCGGGGAATACCTTTAAAATATAATTCCCTGAGAGATTGAACCTGAAATTTTCATTTGGAATAACCAGGCTGTAATTGGTGAACATCTGCAGGGTGTTGTATGAAAACCGGTATTCCCGGA
>JAAXUD010000730.1 GCA_013336205.1 Lentimicrobium sp.
CGAAGGATCGTCAAAACCAATGTGCAACCGGTGTTTTACCTTGCCAAGGAAAGCCGGACAGGCTTCATTGGCTCCGCCGCAAACGGTAATTACATAATCCCATTCTTCGCCAAGGTAGAGATCAACTGAATCGGAAGTATGGTGGCTGATGTCGATGCCAATCTCCTTCATCACCTCCACGGCCTTTTGATTTAACATGCCCGATGCCTCAGTCCCGGCCGACCGGACAGTAAGGCCTGGATCAAAGGATTGCAGAAAGCCATGGGCCATCTGGGAGCGGCAGGAATTGCCGGTACAAAGGATCAGTATCTTCATAGTCAGTTGTTTAGCTCACACAATTGTTTTATTATTTTTTATTTCACAATTTACATTCACATTTTTTATGGGCTCAAAGAAATTACCGAAAAGTTCCAGATATCGGTTGATCTCGCTGGAACAGAGGCAATAGTTGATCTTCAGCCCATCAATTTCCCCATGAATCAGGCCAATAGCGCGCAACTCCTTCAGGTGCTGAGAAACCGTACTGCGGCTTAGCGGCAGGCTGTCTGAAATATCGCCTGAAATGCATGTTTTGGTTTCGGCCAGGTATTGCAAAATAGCCAGGCGTGCCGGGTGTGAAATAACCCTCGCAAATTGAGCCAGTTCTTTAAGCTCCTTGTTGAATTCTTCTGATTTGTTCATTTTCTTATTTTCAATGTCGCAAAAATACGACATAAAAGAATAAATAAGCAAACAGAACAAACAATTTTACAAAAACTTAATATAAGCTTTATCCTGATCAGGAATTTGCTGAAACCTTTAGCAGGGATACTATTTCGCATTAACTGAAGCAAAACAGAGGCAGTGTCATTTCCCGGCAGGAAAAACAGTATTCTACGTGCCTGTATGTTTTACCGAAAAATCAAAATGAAGCTCTGTCCGGCAAGTTCCGTAATCCGCTTCTGAATGTATCTATATGGAAGTTATTCAACCAAAAAAGCATCCATCGCTATGGTTGGTCGTCCATTACTGCCCCAGGCACTGAGCGGGTATCCCCCCGACCAGTTTCTGGCACCCTGGGGTTCCCAGTAAAATACGCCAAGACCTTTTTTGCCCGGCACCGCTTTCACCTTTTCCTGCAGGGCAACTAACATATCATAGGTATTTTGTGCTTTAATATCTTCGCCCCCGGTTTCAACAACCATGACTTCCTTTCCGTATCTTGAGACCATATCCAGTAAATTATCCCCAAGATCATCGATGGAAAGCGTGTAATCCGGACTCCCGTTGAGCCAGTAAGGATAGTAAGAGAGTCCGATGATATCGTACTTCATATTGTTCGCTTTAGCATTGTCGAACCACCACCTGAACCGGCCGTTGTCGTTGCCCTTGTCAACATGCAGGATCACTTTTGATTCCGGGCTCACCGCCTTCACGGCATCGTAGCCCTTGTTGATCAGTTGGGCCAGTTGTGGCCAATTGGTCGCGTTGCTGCCATCGGGCCAGAGCATACCTCCGGATATTTCATTCCCCACCTGCACCCATTCCGGCTCGATTCCGGCATATTTCAATGCCGACATTACTTCAAAGGTGTAATCGTAAACATCGGTCAGCAATTGCTGAAAACTATGGTCTTTCCAGGCTGCCGGTTTGGTTTGCTTTCCGGGATCGGCCCAGGAATCGCTGTAATGAAAGTCGATCATCAGTTTCATACCCTGGTTTTTTACCCTCACTGCCATAGCCACAGTTTCGGCTTTGCTGCAATGCCCGTTTGTCTTATGATTGGAAGGATTTACCCAGGTTCTGAGCCGTATGGCATTGATGCCATGATCCTCCAGTATCTGAAGACAAGGCTGTTCCACCCCCTGATCGTTGTAGAACTTATAACCTGTAGCTTCCATCTGCGGCAGCCAGCTGATATCCGCTCCCTTGATAAAAACAGTATCCGGAACATCCACAATCGGATCGTCCTCCGGCTTGTCCTTCGGTTCTGAACAACTAACATTAAATAACAAAACGGTGAAAATTGTCGTTAAAAAACAAGCCCTGAGGTTTTTCATATTTTTGAATGTGAGGGTTAAACGGAATAATACAGGCCTTAAAATTAAAGATATTTTTCCGATCCGGGCAGCCGGAAATACAGAAAAGCTGCAGGACAGTCTGCGGGAGAACCATTGTTGTATGCAGGCGTCTGAGCTAATCAGGGGCTTAGCGTGAAT
>JAAXUD010000731.1 GCA_013336205.1 Lentimicrobium sp.
ATGAACCCAAGACAGGTGATTAAGAAATTTATGCTGCTTCTCTTATTCATGGTTTTAAATTTGGAATGGTTGATAATAATCGGACAATAGTCAAATAAATTAAACGCAGTAAGAAAGTTGTAGCCAATGGTGCCTGAATCACAGGCGTTGTTCATTGAAGTGGTGCAGACTCTTTGTTATCATTTTTTTATCAGTATTTTTGAAACAACACCTCTTGAATCTCTGAGCTGGACGATGTAAATACCATCCTGCAAAAAGCTTAAATTGAGTATTTTGCTCTCAACTTCAAGGTTTTCAATGAAAAGTACACGACCACTCATGTCAAATACCGAAACAATTGTCGGCCCGGAAGCATCTTTGGATTCAATAATTACCTCATTTCGGAAAGGGTTGGGATAGAGCGCAAAAGATTGCAATTCATTTTCCGGAACACCAACGGATGAAAAGTTTATTTCTTCAGAAATGGAAACACAGGCAGGAACATAGGAATAGGAGACACTATAGTTGCCATTTGCAGTGACTGTATAGGATTGGTTGTTCGCCCCCGGGATAGAGTCACCATTGTAGAACCATTGAATGTTTCCGTTGAATACAGGCGATGCATTCAGTATGTTGCCTGAAATGGTAATGGCTGGCTGAGGCGCTGCATCCGGTTCTTCGGTAAATTTGCCTAAATATAATCCTCTGTTCGAATCGCGGGGGATACAACTGAACACAGGATTACTGATACCGTTCAATTTACCGCCAACATAAAAAACTCCTTCATTGTTGGTGGCCAGTGAATTTACTTTCGATCCCAATTCATTCCCTGAAACAAAGGCAAAAGCATTCTGAAAAGTGCCGTCATAATCAATTTTTGTTATATATGACCTGCCATTGGATGCATTAATCGTAAAATTACCCAGGGTTAATTCTCCGGTAAAATCGCCCCCGCAAAAAACACCGCTACCGTCCGGATTGTTGAGTAAACTCCAGGCATGCGCATTGGTTGTTACCGACTTAAGCCAGATGGGAGTGCCTGTTTCATCCAACTTTAGTATTCCATCGGTGTAATTGGTTGAGCCGGGGCCCGGATTTATAATGGTATCGGTACCGGCGATTATGGTTGAATTGACTTCAAGCCCGACATAAATACCGTCGTCGTTCCCAATTGTAAGCGGTATAAAGTTTTCGGCAGGATTGCCTGCGCCATTCACATATGCTGCCCACCCGAAATTCAGGTTATTATTGGTCCGCAGCATCAGCAAAGGAGCAGTACCGGTTTCAATAAGGGGAACAAGTGTGGTTGTGCCATAGGTTAAAGTGCCCCGGGATGTGGCTGAAAAAAATAAGTCGCCATTTGAAAAAACACCGGAACCTTTGAAGTAGATGCTGTTAACGGCTGTGTAAGGAACAAATGCATCCGCCGTTAAGGTTGATATAAACTGACCGGCTATATCCAACTTACTGACAGATAAACTCCCCGACTGAAAATATATATGGTTGTCGTGGAATTGCAACATGCAAGCCGCGGAATGGCCGCCGAAGCTTTCATTGTTGGGAACATTCCAAAGCAGATTTCCGCTGGGATCGAACTTAAGAATATAGTTGCGGTTGGCGATTCCACTGATTGTGACTCCATCAACAATGAGCGTTGAACCTCCCCAAAGTGCACCCAGCAAATACAGGTTATCATTTTCACCCACCTGGATATTCAGGGGATAGAAATTTACCCCGATGGGTTTTATGTACTGTAATTCGCCCGATGCATTAAACTTATACAGAAAGGTAGTGATACCTCCTACATAAGGCTCTGCAGTTACACCCTGGCATTGTTGTTGCCCGTTGGCACCATCCAGTGTGTATATATTCCCCTGTGAATCGCGGGCAATAGCGACAGCACCGAAGTAACTGTTTGCCACGCCAGCATATCCGGCAGAAGTTACCCAGTCGAAGCGTTGGGCTTGCGCAAAAACACTACTTAATAATAGTGTTATAGAAATTATTTTTTTCATAGTTGTTGTTTTTATAGGGATTATTGATTTAATACTTTAAATGTCTAGGTGTTGTCATTGTCTTTCGTGATGATCTATTTTAATTCAATTCAATTCACACCGTTAAATAAAAAACAGGATTCACATCGAAATCCGAATCAAAAGTATACAGCCTGAGCGCAGATAATTTTAAGAATGTGTATTCGGTATGAATTGCTGTGT
>JAAXUD010000732.1 GCA_013336205.1 Lentimicrobium sp.
TGTAGGTCTTTTCGGATACAAAATCAGTATTCTGACCGGGGTTATTCCTTCGCTGATTGTGATTATTGCGATAGAAAACTGTATTTACATTCTGAATAAATATCATTGGGAATACCGGAATCATGGAAACCAGATCAAGGCATTGTCACGTGTGGTGCAACGTATCGGATTTGCCTCCTTAATGGTAAATACAGCCACCGCGGCAGGTTTTGCTGCCTTTATCCTTGTTTCTAACCAGATGCTGAGAGAGTTTGGTATTATTGCCGCTATCAGCATCATGTTGGAATACCTTCTTTGCATCCTGTTGCTGCCCATCATTTTCAGCTACATGAAACCACCGACCGAAAAGCACCTTGCTCATCTCGACAATAAAATATTCAGCACTGTACTTGAAAAAATCATTTACTACATTCAATACAAAAGGAAAGCGATTTTTTTCATTGCCGGGGTTTCACTGGTGGCTGGCATCATAGGTATGATGATGATGCGTACTTCCGGAAAAGTAGTAGATGACATCAGCGAATCCAGTGAGTTGTACCAGGATATGAAATTCTTCGAGAAACAATTTGGGGGTGTAATGCCCTTTGAAATCTCGATCGATACCAAAAAGAAAAAAGGCGTTATGAAGCTTGTAACTATTGAGAAAATAGATGAACTTCAGACTGTTATAATGCAAAATAAAGAATTCTCAAAACCACTTTCGGTTGCTGAACTGGCTAAATTTGCCAAACAGGCTTATTTTAACGGCAATCCGGATATGTATGAAGTGCCCAATTCCCAGGAACGGAATTTCGTTTTCTCTTATTTCCCGACAAAGGCAAGCAGTCAGCAAAGTATTCTCAAATCATTTATCGATAGTACACAACAGATTACCAGGGTCAGTTTTCAGATGGCGGATGTAAGCACAACCGATATGAACCGCCTGCTTAGCAATATCAGACCAAAAGTTGCCGAAATTTTCCCTGCTGACCAGTATGATGTCAATATCACCGGGAACAGCGTGATTTATGCCCGTGGTACTGAATTCCTTATCAAACACTTATTTGAAAGTGTTTTAATCGCAATTGGATTTATATCCCTGCTTATGGCATTGATGTTCTCCAGTGTAAGAATGATTGCAGTTTCAATGCTTCCGAATATAATACCATTAATAATTACTGCAGCAATTATGGGATTCACGGGTGTACCGGTTAAACCGTCTACCATTATTGTATTCAGTATTGCGCTGGGGATTTCAGTTGACAATGCTATTCAATACCTTTCCCGGTACCGGCATGAGTTGAAAATTACAGGAAACGACATCAAACAATCAACCATTAATGCATTGCGCGAAGCAGGCTTTAGCATGATTTATACTTCAATAGTACTGGTACTTGGATTCAGCGTGTTTATGGTTTCAGCATTCGGCGGCACCAAAGCACTGGGCATGCTTGTTTCAACCACCTTGTTTATTGCTATGTTTTTCAATATTATGGTATTGCCATCGCTTTTACTGGTACTTGACAAATACCTGGTAACCAAAGCTTTCGCTTCAGAACCTATTATTGAAATTTACGATGGTGATGATGCCGGGAACAGCAATAATGATAATCATCTTTAAGGGGGTTACAATTAAGTAATTCATTCATTAAATCTGATAAGCCAAAGGTTTTCACATTTACTCACTGAATTGCTAAAAAAAGATCACTATGAAAGGTATTATACTGGCCGGTGGTTCCGGAACACGTTTACACCCCCTCACACTGGCGGTGAGTAAACAACTGATGCCCATCTATGACAAACCGATGATCTATTATCCGCTGTCGGTTTTAATGATGGCAGGAATTAATGAGATTCTTATCATTTCAACTCCGCACGATCTGCCTAACTTTGAGAAACTGCTGGGCGATGGGAAATCGCTTGGATGCCGTTTCAGTTATGTGGTTCAACAGGTTCCAAACGGACTGGCACAGGCATTTGTAATCGGAGCTCCTTTCATCGGCAATGATGATGCAGCGCTGATTCTTGGTGATAATATTTTTTACAGTTCTGGCTTACAAGGACTTCTGTCCGAATGCCGTAAACCGGAGGGTGGTATTGTTTTCGCCTACCACGTGGCTGATCCTGACAGGTATGGCGTTGTAGAGTTTGATCAGACAGGTACCGCCATTTCCATTGAAGAAAAACCAAAAGAACCCAAATCAAATTACGCG